>NZ_CAXSTD010000003.1:0-282206 GCF_964240315.1 Blautia sp. Marseille-P2398 | reverse complement strand
GAAAAATCCATGCAGAAGTAAATTCTACAGGTATAGAATTTACTCTTGCAAGGTAGAATTTAAAAATACATTTAACCGTGATGAGTTAGACGCGCAATTTTTTTGTTAAAAAAAGAACGTATGTTTACAGAATGCGATATCTATGGTACAATTTGTTCATAGCACAAAATAAAAAAACAGTTCAGAGGAGAAGAAAATGCAGACGGTATCCAGTTATGGTGTGGAAATACGAAAACAGAATATCCCAATCCGCCAGACACTGGAAATCTATCGTCAGGCGGTCAGCTATCT
The DNA here is from genome assembly GCF_964240315.1 of Blautia sp. Marseille-P2398. Taxonomy (NCBI): domain Bacteria; kingdom Bacillati; phylum Bacillota; class Clostridia; order Lachnospirales; family Lachnospiraceae; genus Blautia; species Blautia sp. Marseille-P2398. The sequence goes on along the minus strand of NZ_CAXSTD010000003.1, from coordinate 281,915 downwards.
GACGGAAATCTATGAACAGGTGTGGGCAGAACTGAAAATGATCCCGGAAGCAAAAAAACGCTTTAATGCAGCAGAACATCTGATTCACACAACGAAAAAGAACCATGCCCACTTTGATTTTGACATCCGTTTTCCGAAGATGCCTTCTTATCTCAGGAGAGCTGCCATCCAGCATGCACTGGGAAGTGTATCGTCCTATGAAAGCCGGATGGAACAGTGGGAGGCAGCGGGAGAACTCTCCGGGAAACCGAATTTTACCTGTGAAAACCATGCCATGCCGGTCTTTTACCGGGATGTGATGTACCGCGAAGGGACAGAGGGAAAAGATGAGGCATACCTGAAACTGTATGACGGGCATGACTGGAGATGGTTCCGTGTGTGTTTGAGTCATACGGATATGGAATACCTGCGCAGGAACTGGTATGGAAAAAAAGCATCAGCCCCGACACTGGAAAAAAGACACCATAAATATTTCCTGCGTTTTTCCTATACAGAAGAAGTGGCACTTACTCAGACACCTGTAAGGGAACAGATCATCTGCAGCGTGGATCTGGGAATCAATACGGATGCAGTCTGTACCATCATGCGGGCAGACGGAACTGTCCTGGGGAGAAAGTTTATTGACTTCCCCAGTGAAAAAGACCGTATGTACCGCACACTGGGACGGATCCGGAGATTCCAGAGGGAACATGGATCTGCGCAGGCAGGAGAAAGGTGGGCATACACCAGACGTCTGAATATAGAATTAAGCAGAAAGATCGCAGGGGCAGTTGCAGAATATGCATGGGAGAATCATGCAGATGTGATCGTATTTGAGTATCTGGAAATGAACGGAAAGATATCGGGAAGTAAGAGGCAGAAACTGCAGCTTTGGAGAAAACGGGATATCCAGAAACGGTGTGAACATCAGGCACACAGGAAAGGGATGCGCATATCCAGGATCTGTGCATGGAATACGAGCAGGCTTGCGTATGATGGATCAGGGATAGTCCTGCGTGACTGGAGAAATCACAGCCTCTGCGCATTTCAGACGGGAAAAAGATATAACTGTGACCTGTCAGCTTCTTATAATATCGGGGCCAGATATTTTATCCGTGAACTTTTAAAACCCCTTCCGGCAACGGAAAGGTCTTTGCTGGAGGCAAAAGTCCCTGCAGTAAAGCGTAGAACCTCATGTGTTTATGCAGATCTAAGAGAACTCAGTTCTGAGATGGGACTCTTAATGGCTGCATAGATGCAGGCAGATATACAGCGGACTACCTGTAATGTGGGGACCTGCCATATCTGGCATGGAAAAAAGCGCATATCTGCGCAAATCTAAGTTACAGGCGTATCCGCCGATATTTAGTCTGACGCCTAAAGCGTCTGGAAGCACGTGACTTCAGTCATGTGAGGACATAATTCACGGTATTCTATTTTCCACAGATTACAAAACCGAAAGAAAAATATGTTAAACTAAAGAAAATGCCAGAGGAGGAAATGCCTTATGATAAGAAAACAACTCTTAATCGGAATACTGGCAGCTATGACTGTCGCACTGCCAACTGTCGGCATATATGCCGGTTCCGCAGAAGCCAGTGAAATCCAAAGCAGCAATGAAGACACGGTGTCCGGTAATAAAGGAGCCAGTATCGACAAAGCCGTGACATTACAGAATTCCGTAAAAATGACAGACCAAATCTCTGCGGCAGTCAATGGAGAAAATATTATGTTCAGTCCCACAAGCCTTAATTTTGCGCTGGGCATGATCGCAGAAGGTGCAAAAGGAGAGACAAAAGAAGTTCTATGTAATTACCTGGGAACCGATGATTTTGCATCTTATGCAAAGGAATATCTGAACAAGATTAAAGAATATAATACTGAAGATGAGAGTTACGGATATAAGTCAAAATTAAAGATTGCAGATGCAGTCTGGGTGGATAATAATCTGACATTACAGGAAGAATTTAAAAATTCAGTAACGAACGGTTTTGGGGCTGAAGTGGAAAATGTAGATTTTTCCGCTGCAGAGAAAACATGCGGTATCATTAATTCCTGGTGTGACAAAAATACGGAAGGGCTGATCCCGAAAATCATAACCCCGGATCTGATCAATGATACTACCGGACTGTGCTTAACTAATTCACTATATTTTGAGTCCGGATGGAGTGGAGAACCCTGGAATGTTTCTGATACAGAAGAGAAGTTTGGAAACAATGAAAAGACAAAATACATGACCTGTGCCGGAGACAGGTATTATGAAAATGATAAGGCAACAGCATTTGGCAGAGAGTATGCAAACGGACTGAGTTTTGTCGGAATCCTGCCTGTCGATGAAGGCGATTTTACACTTGAGGATCTGGATATTGGTGGACTTCTGAAATCTCAGCCAGAGTATGACGAAGTACAATGTAAGATGCCAAAACTTGATTTTGAGACTACCGCCATCCTAAATGACATACTCTCAAGCCTGGGGCTTGATAATATATTTTCCAGCAACGCTGATTTCTCCGGTATTGCAGACAAAAATGTAAATGTAGATACGATACTGCAGAAAACAAAACTGGAACTGGATGAAAACGGCACGAAAGCAGCAGCAGTGACAGCAGTTATCATGGAATGTATGTCAGCTGTAGAGGAGAAAGAACCAGTTATCAAAAATGTGGAACTCACTCGTCCTTTTGCCTTCCTGATCTATGACAGGAGCAATGACGAAATACTGTTTATGGGAAAAGTAATGACAGTTTCCTGATGAAAAGGGAGACTGTGAGAAAAAGTCTGTAAATAAGATTCTTCTATGATATGCAAGGGTGGCAAGCCTGAAAATCAGGCTTCTCACTCTTGTTTTATATATAACAGTTGTTGAATGGCATGTCAAGAGCAGGCGGTTTTCCGCCCGTCTTATTCGCCCGTTTATTCGTTACTCTGGGAGGCGTCCTTCGTACATAATACTCAGTTCACCATACACCTGTGCCCAGTTGCGGATCGTACTGGTCCATTTCTTTGTAGCTTCAAATGTAGCAAGATACAGTGCCTTTAATAGAGCTGTATCGCTTGGAAATACGCTTCTCTGGCGATTCAGTTTCCGGTAGGTAGAATTCAGGGATTCAATAGCATTTGTAGTATAAATCACCGTTCTGACCGTCGTTGAAAATTTAAAGATCGGCGAGATTGCGTCCCAGTTATCCTTCCAGCGCTTCATTTTAGGGATAGAATAAATGTTTATACTCTATCTTGCATCTTCTATTTATTCATGTTAAAATCTTAAGATGTCAAAAATACAATATATACGAGATAAAAAACAGCAGTGAGCTGTTATGAAGATAGGAGATAACAATTAAATGGCAATGAGTCCGATGATGCAGGAATACTGCAAGACAAAGGAACAATATAAAGACTGCATTTTATTCTACCGTCTGGGAGATTTTTATGAAATGTTTTTTGATGATGCATTACTTGTCACCAGGGAACTGGAGATTACCCTTACAGGAAAGGACTGCGGATTAGAGGAGAGGGCACCCATGTGTGGTGTCCCTTATCATGCTGCGGAGACTTATATTAATCGTCTGATCGAGAGAGGACATAAGGTAGCGATCTGTGAGCAGGTAGAGGATCCTAAAAAAGCCAAAGGACTGGTAAAGCGTGAGGTTGTAAGGATCGTAACCCCAGGAACCACACTGGATGCTGCTGCTCTTGATGAGACAAAGAATAATTACCTGATGTCTATTGTGTCTATGGAAGAACATTTCGGATGCGCTATTGCAGACATTACAACAGGTGACTGTTTCCTTACTGAGGTGGACAAACCTCAGAAACTTCTTGATGAGATCAATAAATTTGTTCCTGCAGAGATTATCTGTAATGATTCTTTTTATATGTCTAATATAGATACAGATGACTTGAAGAACCGTCTTGGGATCTGTGTTTTTTCATTGGATTCCTGGTATTTCGATGACGAGTTGTGCCGCCGCACGCTAAAAGATCATTTTCATGTAGGTTCTCTGGAGGGATTGGGCGTTGGTGATTATGACTGCGGGATCATTGCTGCAGGAGCTCTTTTCTTATATCTGAAAGAAACCCAGAAAACAGCCTTGTCCCATATGACAACTATCCGTCCCTATGCAGCAGAGAAATATATGCTTATTGACAGTTCCAGCCGCAGGAATCTGGAACTTGTGGAAACCCTGAGGGAGAAACAGAAAAGAGGTTCTCTTCTCTGGGTACTGGATAAGACAAAAACAGCAATGGGGGCAAGAACTCTCCGCAGTTATGTGGAGCAGCCACTGATCGACAGAGATGAAATCGAACAACGTCTGGAAGCACTGGAAGAGTTAAATAAAAATGGAATGCTTCGCGACGAGATCAGGGAATATCTGGGACCTGTCTATGATCTGGAACGACTGATCAGCCGTATCAGTTATAAGTCAGCTAATCCGCGGGATCTGATCGCTTTTGCTTCTTCACTGGAAATGCTTCCATATATAAAACAGGTATTAAAAGAATTTAAGACTCCCCTGCTTCAGAAAATTTATGAAGATATGGACTCTCTGGAAGATGTAACAGATCTGATTAAACGTGCCATCGTGGAAGATCCGCCTCTTGCACAGAAGGATGGAGGCATTATTAAAGAGGGCTATAATGAAGATGTAGATAAATTCCGCCGTTCCAGAACAGATGGCAAAAAATGGCTTTCCGAACTGGAAGCAAGGGAACGTGAGCGTACCGGTATCAAGACAATGAAGATTAAATATAATCGTGTATTCGGTTATTCACTGGAGGTTACCAATACATTTAAAGACCAGGTACCTGACAACTATATTCGTAAGCAGACACTTTCTAATGCAGAACGTTACATTACACAGGAATTGAAGGAATTGGAAGATTTAATTCTTGGTGCAGAGGACAAGCTTTATGCGCTGGAATATGAATTATTCTGTAATGTACGTGATACTGTCGGTAAAGAGGTTGTGCGTATTCAGAAAACAGCCAAGGCAGTAGCCGCATTAGATGTGTTTGCTTCTCTTGCACTGGTTGCAGAACGAAATCATTTTGTGCGTCCAAAAACAAACACAACAGGTGTGATTGACATCAAGAATGGCCGTCATCCGGTTGTAGAGCAGATGATTGAGAACGATATGTTTATTGCAAATGACACATATCTGGACAACCATAAAAAAAGAGTATCCATTATCACAGGCCCAAATATGGCAGGTAAGTCTACATATATGAGACAGACTGCCCTGATCGTACTGATGGCACAGATTGGAAGCTTTGTCCCTGCTGAAAAAGCAAACATCGGAATTGTTGACAGAATCTTTACACGTGTAGGTGCATCAGATGACCTGGCAAGTGGTCAGAGTACATTTATGGTGGAGATGACAGAAGTTGCCAATATTTTGAGAAATGCAACTGCAAGAAGCCTTCTGATCCTTGATGAGATTGGACGTGGTACGAGTACTTTCGATGGACTTGCCATTGCGTGGGCGGTAATCGAACATATCAGCAACACCAAGCTCTGTGGTGCCAAGACTTTATTTGCAACTCATTATCATGAGCTTACCGAGTTGGAGGGAAAAATCCCAGGAGTGAATAACTACTGTATTGCAGTTAAAGAAAAAGGAGACGATATCGTATTCTTACGTAAAATTGTTCAGGGTGGTGCAGATAAGAGCTATGGTATTCAGGTTGCCAAGCTGGCAGGTGTGCCTGATTCTGTAATCCAGCGTGCGAAGGAACTGGTAGAGGAGCTCAGTGATGCGGATATTACGGCAGCAGTAAAGGATTTAACCACGACGAAAAAGAAGAAGCCGGTATATGATCAGATGGATATGGCACAGATGTCCCTGTTTGATACCGTTAAAGATGATGACATCATAGAAGAAATCAAGGGTCTTGATATGGGAAACATGACTCCTATCGAGGCAATGAATACACTTTATAACCTACAGAACAAGATTAAGAACAGATGGTGATAAAAGTTGAGAAAAATTGCAGTATTAGACCAGCAGACCATAGATAAGATCGCTGCCGGTGAGGTAGTGGAACGTCCGTCCTCCATTGTGAAGGAGCTTGTGGAGAATGCAATTGATGCAGGAGCAACTGCTGTAACAGTGGAGATCACAGACGGCGGCAAAAAGATGATACGTATCACAGATAATGGCGGGGGTATGGAAAGAGATCAGGTACCCCTGGCATTTTTGCGTCATGCCACCAGTAAGATTGAGAAGGTTGAGGATCTGGAACACATTGCGTCTCTTGGATTTCGCGGTGAGGCTTTGTCCAGTATTGCCGCTGTTGCACAGGTGGAACTGATCACAAAGACCCCATCTGCATTAAGCGGAGTCCGCTATGTGATCAATGGTGGTGTACAGGAGTCTTTAGAGGATATGGGGGCTCCGGAAGGAACTACTTTCCTGGTGAGAAACCTTTTTTATAATACACCTGCAAGAAGCAAGTTCCTGAAATCAGATACTACGGAGGGAAATTATGTCAGCACTTTGATGGAACAGCTGGCATTGTCCCATCCTGAGATTTCTTTTAAATATATCCAGAATAAACAGGTGAAGCTTCACACATCCGGTAATTACAATATAAAAGATGTGATTTATAATATATATGGAAGAGATATTACCAAAGCACTTCTTGAAGTATCCTACGAGAATGATTTCATGAAGATTGAGGGTTTTGTGGGAAAACCGGAGATTTCCAGAGGCAACCGTACTTTTGAGAATTACTATATTAACGGACGCTTTGTAAAAAACAGGATCATTGCAAAGGGAATCGAGGATGCCTATAAGGGGTTTCTTATGCAACATAAGTTTCCGTTTGTTTCGCTTCATATTCAGATGGAGGGAAATGATTTGGACGTAAATGTACATCCAAGTAAGATGGAAGTACGGTTTGCCAGAGGAACGGAAGTTTACGATGCCGTTTATGAGACAGTTCATAAGGCGCTTACTACAAGAGAAATGATCCAGACAGTACCTTTTGGAAAAGAAGAACCGGTAAAGAAACTGTCGTCTGTGGTGAAACCGGGGGATGTACCGGAGCCATTTGAAATGAAACGTCGTGCTGAAATGCCGGAGTATCGAACACAAGTAGCGAACACAGTTAATCGTACTTCGAATGTGTCAATAAAAGGCAATGATAGGACAGTATCTGCACCAGATACTGCTATGGATAAAAAACAGATTTCTTCTTATTCAACACTTCCGCGAGGAACTATCACTATGGCGGAACAGGCAGTACGTGAGCAAAAGATTTATCAGACAAAAGATCCTTTTACAAAAGCAGAGGAGAAGCTTTTCGAAGGAACAATAAACGATAAAAATATACATGAAAAACAGCCTGACGCAATGCAGGTAAATATGTCACAGGAAGTAGAGAAACAGCAAAAGCCACAACAGTTAGAATTGTTTGAAGAGAAACTTCTTGCTCCTGAATCCCGAAGCCGTCATCAGCTGATCGGACAGATTTTTGATACTTACTGGCTTGTTCAGTTTGAGGATAAATTTTTTATTATCGACCAGCATGCGGCACATGAAAAGATTTATTATGAACGTTTCGTAAAAAGGTTTCGTGAGCAGACAGTAGAATCCCAGTACCTCAGCCCGCCGCTGATCGTATCCCTGAATCTTCAGGAAGAAGCTCTTCTTAAGGCTAACCGTAAGTATTTCGAGGATTTTGGATTTGAGATTGAACCATTTGGCGGTAAGGAATACTGTATCAATGCAGTCCCGGCCAATCTGTACGGTCTTACGGAGGAAGAACTTTTTCTGGAAATGCTTGACAATCTTGCTTCTGAGAAGGATAAAGATCCACTTGGAATCTTTGCTTCCAGACTGGCCACCATGGCATGTAAGGCTGCGGTAAAGGGAAATCACCAGATGTCCGACCGGGAAGCAAATGCCTTGATTGATGAACTGCTCACACTGGAGAATCCCTATCACTGTCCTCATGGAAGACCGACGATTATTTCCATGACTAAAACAGAACTGGAAAAGAAATTTAAACGTATTGTATAGTTTATATATAAGGAGCTATTATGAAAAAGCCACTGATCGTTCTTACAGGACCGACGGCAGCAGGAAAAACCCATCTATCCATTGCTCTTGCGAAAGCAGTAAACGGAGAGATCATTTCTGCTGATTCCATGCAGGTCTACAAATATATGGATATTGGATCAGCTAAGATCCGGCCGGAGGAGATGCAGGGAGTAAAGCATTATCTGGTAGATGAACTGCTGCCTCAGGAAGAATTTCATATCGTGAAATTCCAGCAGATGGCAAAAGCTGCCATGGAAGAAATTTATGCCAAGGGGAAAATTCCTGTTCTGGTAGGAGGAACCGGATTTTATATACAGGCTATTACAAAGGATATTGATTTTACTCAGGCAGAGCAGGAAGACGGATACCGTCAGGAGCTGGAACAGCTTGCTGCAGAGAAGGGAAATGAATATCTGCATCAGATGCTTTTGGATGTTGATCCTGTCAGTGCCGGGGAAATCCACGCCAATAATGTAAAACGTGTGATCAGGGCACTGGAGTTTTATCATCAGAACCAGTCGCCGATCTCCGCACATAATCAGGAGCAGAAGGAACACGAAACTCCTTATAATCTGGCATATTTTGTGCTGAATGTACCAAGGGAACTTCTTTATAAACGGATTGATGACCGTATTGATGAGATGTTAAAAGAGGGACTCCTTGAGGAAGTGCAGAAGTTAAAAGATATGGGATACCACAGGGGGATGGTTTCCATGCAGGGACTTGGATATAAAGAAATCCTTGCATATCTGGATGGCGAGTATCCGTTAGAGGAAGCGGTCAGGATCCTGAAAAGAGATACCAGACATTTTGCAAAACGCCAGCTGACCTGGTTTCGCAGGGAGAAGGATACCATCTGGATGAATAAGGATGAATTTGACTATAATGAAGACAGAATCCTTGATGAAATGCTGAAGGTATGCAGGGACAGAGGAATTTTATAACCGAATTTTTCTTAAAAATCACTGATACAGAATAAGTGAAATTCAGAGATAAAATAAAGATAATAATGCAAACAGAAATGAGGACGAAACAAATTATGAAAGAAATGTACGCACAGCTTGGGATTTCTTCAGAGGTTTATGACTTTGGTCATAAGATTGAGGAATCTTTAAAAGAAAGATTTGAAAAATTTGATAAAACGGCAGAATATAACCAGATGAAGGTGCTTCTTGCCATGCAGAAAAATAAAGTAAGCGCAGAATGCTTCGGAAGTTCTTCCGGTTATGGATATGACGATATTGGCAGGGAAACACTTGAAAAGGTTTATGCAGATACTTTCCATACGGAAGCCTGTCTGGTACGCCCGCAGATCACATGCGGAACTCACGCGCTGGCCATTGCCTTATTCGGTAATCTCCGTCCGGGTGATGAACTTCTGGCACCTGCCGGAAAGCCTTACGATACTCTGGAAGAGGTAATCGGCATCCGCCCGTCAAAAGGTTCTCTCGCAGAATATGGAGTAAGTTACCGTCAGGTGGAACTGTTAGAAGACGGAACCTTTGATTATGACAGCATCCGTAAAGCAATCAATGAAAAAACACGTCTTGTGGAGATCCAGCGTTCCAAAGGATACCAGACACGTCCGTCTTTCTCTGTAAAGCAGATTGGAGAACTGATCTCTTTTGTAAAGAGTATTAAACCGGATGTGATCTGTATGGTGGATAACTGCTACGGTGAGTTTGTAGATACCATTGAGCCAAGTGATGTGGGAGCTGATATGATCGTTGGTTCTCTGATCAAAAATCCGGGCGGCGGACTTGCGCCTATCGGCGGTTATATTGCAGGTACTAAGGAGTGCGTGGAGAATGCTTCTTACAGAATGACCTGTCCCGGACTTGGCAGTGAGGTAGGCGCAACTCTGGGAGTCAACCGTTCTTTCTTCCAGGGATTTTTCCTTGCACCAATGGTTACCAAGGGGGCGTTAAAGGGAGCTGTGTTTGCGGCAAATATTTATGAGAAACTTGGATTCCCGGTAATCCCGGATTCCACAGAGCCACGTCAGGACATCATTCAGGCGGTAAGTCTTGGTACACCGGAAGGTCTGATCGCGTTCTGTAAGGGTATTCAGGCAGCAGCACCGGTTGACAGTTATGTAGATCCGGAGCCATGGGATATGCCCGGATATGACAGTCAGGTTATCATGGCAGCAGGTGCTTTTGTGCAGGGTTCTTCTATCGAACTTTCTGCAGATGGTCCGATGAAGCCTCCATATGCAGTGTATTTTCAGGGAGGACTTACCTGGGAACATGCAAAACTGGGTGTTCTGATGTCCCTGCAGAAAATGGTTGATAAAGGACTTGTAACTTTATGAAAAAAAGACAAGTAGTGATCACAGGAGCAGGAGCCTGTGGACTGATGGCAGCGATCATGGCGGCCCGAAACGGGGCAGCAGTCACTGTTCTGGAACAGAACGAGAAACCCGGAAAGAAAATCTGTGCTACAGGAAACGGCAGATGTAATTTTTCCAATCTTGCAAGACCGGATGATGCATACAGAGGCGAACATCCGGAATTTGTCGAAGATGCACTCAGAGAGTTTTCTGTCGAGAATACCATTGAGTTTTTCAAAGAGATAGGAATCTATCCTTTAAACAGGAACGGCTATCTTTATCCGAGAAGCAATCAGGCGCAGAGTGTTGTAGATGTACTGTGTATGGAGGCTGCCAGTCTGGGTGTGAAAATAAAGACAAACGAACAGGTTACAGAAATAAAAACCGGGACAAATGGAAAGAATTTCCAAATCCTGACAAAAGGATGGCACTATGATGCAGATGCACTGATACTTGCCAATGGATCCCGGGCATCTTCTGTTTCAGGTTCAGACGGCAGCGGATATATGCTGGCAGAGAGCTTTCAGCACCGCATTGTCCCGGTTTATCCGGCACTTACTGCCCTGAAGTGTAAAGGTTCTTCTTTTAAGGCATGGGCAGGCGTACGTACAGAAGGAGAGATTTCTCTTTTTACAGATGGGAAATTCTGTAAATCTGAACATGGCGAGCTACAGCTTACAGAATACGGAATCTCCGGAATCCCAGTGTTTCAGCTCAGCACTTATGCAGTACGTGCAGTCAGAGAAGGACATAAAGCAGAGCTCCGCATTAATTTCATGCCGGAGCTGTCAGAAGAAGAATTAAAGAAACTTCTGTATGCACGAAAGAAGGCATGTCCCTATAAAAAAGAAAAAGAACTTCTGGTGGGACTTTTCCCGGAAAAGCTTATCAAAATCCTTATATCACAAAAACAACTGGTTTCTGCCATAAGGGAATTTCCTCTTGAAGTGCAGGATGGTATGTCATTTTCACAGGCACAGGTCTGCTCCGGGGGAGTAGATACCTCACAGGTAAATTCTCAAACCATGGAGTCAAAGCTCTGTAGGGGTCTGTATTTTGCAGGGGAGCTTCTGGATATTGACGGTACATGCGGCGGATATAATCTGCAATGGGCATGGAGCAGCGGCGCAGTGGCCGGCAAAAATGCAGCAAAGGAGGAGAAAAATTGATTCGAATTTCACAGCTGAAACTTCCAATCACACATACAAAGGCACAGCTCGAAAAAAAGATTGCAAAAACATTAAAAAATCCCGGAAACAGTTTTACTTACGAGATAAAAAAGCAATCTCTGGACTGCAGACACAAAAATGACAAAATCTTTGTATATACTGTAGACGTAACGATCAGAGATGAACAGAAACTTGCCAAAAAAGTTAACAATAACAACATTATGTTAACAAAAGAGAAACCATATGAATTTCCCTCTCCGGGTGAGACACCTCTTTTACATTCTCCCGTTATTGTGGGAAGTGGTCCTGCAGGGCTTTTCTGCGGATGGTATCTTGCGAAGGCCGGATATTGTCCAATAATACTTGAACGCGGAGAAGAGGCTGAGAAACGTCAGAAAACAGTAGAGAATTTCTGGAAAAATGGTGTTCTTGACCCTGAGTCCAATGTACAGTTCGGAGAGGGCGGCGCCGGCACCTTTTCCGACGGAAAGCTGAACACGCTGGTAAAAGATCCTTACGGACGTAATCATGAGGTACTGAAGCGTTTCGTAGCTGCCGGCGCACCGGAAGAAATTATTTATCAGCAGAAGCCACATCTGGGAACGGATGTGCTGGTTGGTATTGTTGAAAAAATGCGTCATGAAATCGAAGAAATGGGAGGAAAATTCTGCTTCCGTTCCAAGGTGACAGATCTGATTTTTGAGAACAATACATTAAAAGAAATTGAGATCAACAATGATAAGAGAATCCCTGCACAGGTCTGTGTACTGGCACCAGGACACAGTGCAAGAGATACTTTTGAAATGTTACAGAAACGTGGTGTTTATATGGAGCCAAAGTCATTTGCAGTGGGGCTGCGTATTGAACATCCTCAGGAAATGATCAATATGGATCTTTATGGAGAGCCTGAGAATGAATTACTTGGTGCAGCCAGCTATAAAGTAACTCATAAGTGTGCAAATGGCAGAGGTGTTTATTCTTTTTGTATGTGTCCGGGCGGATATGTTGTAAATGCATCCTCTGAACCCGGTCGTCTCGCAGTGAACGGAATGAGCTATCAGGCACGTGATTCCAGAAATGCAAACAGTGCCATGATCGTCACAGTCACACCAGAAGATTTCCCGGATAAAGGAGTTCTTGGCGGCGTAGAATTTCAGCGTGATCTGGAGAAAAAAGCATGGGAGCTCGGAGAAGGAAAAATTCCTGTTCAGCTGTTTGGTGATTTTTGCAAAAATCAGGCAAGTGAAGCATTAGGAGAGGTTACTCCCTGTATGAAGGGAGAATATATACTGACAAATGTACGCTCTGTTCTGCCAAAAGCAGTAGGCGATTCTATTGAAGAAGGTGTCAGAGCCTTCGGAAAACGAATTTCCGGATTTGACAGAGAGGATGCACTGCTCAGTGGCATTGAAAGCCGTACTTCTTCTCCCGTAAGAATCGTACGTGATCAGGAGCTCACAGCAAATATGGCAGGAATTTATCCATGTGGCGAAGGTGCAGGTTACGCAGGCGGAATCACAAGTGCTGCCATGGATGGAATCAAAGTTGCTGAGACTGTATGCCGAAAATATGCGGCTATAAAAAATAATTGATCTCTTAAGCGGGATATTACCGATAACCAGTAACCCAGTAACGTTACTGTTCACTCCGTTCACAGTAACGTAGCCAAAATTCATTCCAGATTGCCTGCGGCAATGGAATTTTGGCTTGTATGTCTCGGGATTTTGGCATATTCATGCCAAAACACCTCGCGGGACAGTGGTGTGTGAACAGTAACCCAGTAACTATAAAGTTCACATAAAAATCAGAGAGGAGAGTGTACATCTCTCCTCTTTTATGCTAGAATATAATTTGCAATTTGCCCAGAGGCTTTAGAGAGCACAGGCAGACTTATGAATAATGCAAATAATATTATGAAGCAGCTTCCCAGGGAACAGCGGCCGTATGAGAAATGCTTTATGCAGGGTGAGGGTTCATTAAATGACACTGAACTGCTGGCAGTAATCCTGCGCAGCGGCACTTCAGGAAAGAATTCACTGGCACTTGCACAGGAGATCCTGAAATTTATGGAGTCGTCCTCCTATCCCGGCCTTATGGGGCTTATGCATGTATCTGTACAGGATCTTATGAAGATTCATGGAATCGGACAGGTAAAAGCAGTACAGTTAAAATGCATTGGAGAACTTTCCAAAAGAATTGCCAAGGCTGCTGCCAGACCGCAGATAGTTATGAACAATCCCTCCTCCATAGCAGCTTATTATATGGAAGAACTCCGCCATGAAGAGCAGGAACTGGTGATCTGTATGATGTCAGATGTGAAAGGACATTTTCTGGGAGATAAGATACTGACCCGGGGAACTGCAACCGGTTCGCTGGTAACACCAAGGGAAATCTTCATGGAAGCCCTGCGCCGCCATGCAGTCAGTCTGATATTGATACACAATCATCCAAGTGGTGATCCTACACCAAGTCCGGATGACTTACAGATCACAGCCAGGATTTATCAGGCGGGGGAACTGCTGGGAATACATCTGCTGGATCATATTGTGATCGGGGATCAGAGATACTGCAGCTTCAGAGAAGAAGGATTATGGAATACATGTACAGAATAAGGCAACAACAAAGGGGCAGAATATGCTATTTGAGAAAACATATGGAATAGATTTGGGAAGCAGTTCCGTAAAAGTCTATTCTTTTTTCAGAAACAAAACTTATATCGAGAAAAATATGATCGCGTCCAAGGGACACACGATCATTGCAATGGGAAATGAAGCATACGATATGTTTGAGAAATCCCCCACAGATATTACGGTTACTTCGCCAATGACATTTGGCATGATCGCTAATCTGGAACTTCAGGAGATTGTTCTTTACAGTATGATCCGAAAGATCGATCATATCCTGGGATTTGGCGCAACAATGTATTTTACTGTTCCTCTGGATATGACTGCGGTTGAGAAACGGGCATATTTTCATGTGGCGAATGGTCACTGGTTAAAGAAAAATCGCGTATTTATGGTAGAGGCACCCATTGCAGATGCCATTGCCATGGGTGTCAATCTGAAAGATCCGGAAGGAAATATGATCGTAAATATCGGTGCACAGAGTACAGAAGTATCGATCATCACCGGAGGAAAGATCATTATCAGCAGGAAAATACCGCTGGGAGGCAGACAGATGAATGAATCTGTCTGCAGTGAAATACGTAAAAGATATAATCTGCAGATTGGCACAAGGACTGCCAAGAGGCTTAAGATGGTCATGGGACGTCTCAGTGATCCGAAAAAGGAAGTACGTAAGGTTGTAGGAATTGACTGTATTTCCGGACTGCCAAGAGAAGAAATCATTTCTTCTTATGTGGTAAATGACGGTATCATGAACTGTCTGAATGAGATTGCAGCAGAGATGAAAACATTTCTGGAGCGAATTCCTCCCCAGATTTCCTACCATATTGCGAAACAGGGGATTTACATAACCGGAGGCAGTACCAGACTTCCTTATATTGATAAATACCTTGCCAGTTATACAGGATTCACCTTTAATCTGTCAGATTTTTATGAAACCTCGGCAGTTACAGGTCTGGAGAAAATAATCAGAAATAAAGAACTGCGTGAATGGGCAGTACCGGTTACGCAGAGAAAACTATAATTTTTAGGGGTGCATCAATGAAAAACCTGAAAAAGAAAGTACATTTTAGGATTAAATTAAAAAGTAAACATCTTCTGGTCATTATGTCGATCTTCTGCGTCAGCTGTATTGCTGCCACTTTTTCATCCGGCGTAACCACTGCACCGCTGCAGGATGCCGCCGGGATACTGATCGTTCCATTTGAAAACAGCATCAATCGGATCAGTTCAGTTCTGAAAGGAATGCAGGACCGTATGCGTGATAAAGAAGAAATCCTCAGTGAGAACGAAAATTTAAAGGCACAGATAGACAGTCTCACAGAACAGAACAATAAACTGATCCAGGATCAGACAGAATATGTAAGATTACAGCAGATGTATAATCTTGACCAGCAGTATACCGAATATCCAAAGATTGCTGCAGAAATCATATCCAAAGATCCGGGCAACTGGTATGATACCTTTATGATCAACCGGGGATCTGCAGACGGCATTCGTGTGGATAATAATGTACTTGCAGATAAAGGTCTGGTCGGGATCGTGACAGAGGTCGGAACTCACTGGGCGACTGTACGTTCCATTATCGATGACAGCAGCAATGTCAGTGCCATGACTGTCAGCACACAGGATAACTGTGTGGTGGAAGGAGATCTGGAACTCATCGATGAGGGTAAATTAAGCTTCAGCCAGTTGTATGACCAGAATAATAAAGTAACAGTGGGGGAACGCATCGTTACCTCCAATATCAGTGAGAAATATGTAGAGGGACTGTTTATCGGATACGTCAGTGAGGTGGAACAAAACAGCAACAATCTGACCAAAACAGGTACCATTGTCACACCTGTAGATTTCCAGCATCTGAAAAATGTACTTGTCATTACAGTAAATAAACAGGATTCTGTTAATGACAATGCTCAGGCAGCTCAGGAGGCGACTGCAAATGAAGAGTAAGATAGCGTTATTTTTTATGATCCTGATCAGTTTTCTTCTTCAGTGTACTCTTCTTCATGTGATATCCATTGGTTCTATCACGCCGAATCTGATCCTGATCCTGTGTATATCCATGGGGCTGATGCGCGGAAGAAAAAGTGGACTGTGGACAGGATTTTTCTGTGGATTTCTGGTAGACATGTTCTATGGCTCTGTGTTTGGTTTCTACGCTCTGATCTATATGTATATTGGCTTTTTAAGCGGATATGCCCACAGGATCTGCTATGATGATGACATAAAGGTTCCGGTTATGCTTGCAGGTATCGGGGATTTACTGTACGGACTTTCTGTCTATGCATTGCAGTTTCTGCTCAGGGGACGTCTGGGGCTCGGAACCTATTTATACCGGATTATTTTACCGGAGATTTTTTATACAGTGATCCTTACACTGATTGTTTACCGGGTATTTCATTATATTAATTATCATTTCATGAAGAATCCATCAATGAAGGAAAGTGAGTCTATTTGGGTACTAAAATAAAAAGATTTTTTAAAAAGATACGAATAAAACGTACCACAGTACTGGTACTGGTTTTTGTATTTATGTCAGCCTCTCTGGTCCGTCAGCTTTTTGAACTGCAGATCATCCAGGGAGAGGCTTATATCAGCAAATTTGAATCAAGAACAACAAAAAAACGTGTGATCAAAAGTACGCGTGGCAATATCTATGACAGAAATGGTGAGGAGCTGGCAACAAATGTGCTGGCTTATTCTGTTACCTTTGAGGATAATGGAACTTATGATTCTACCAGAGAAAAGAATCTTACACTGAACGGGATTGCCTATAAAGTCCTGAAAATCCTTGAGTCCAACGGGGATTCCATCAGTACCGGCTTCCATATTGTTTTGGATGAGAGCGGGAATTATGCTTTTGATGTTGATGAGGGATTTACTCTGAACCGTTTTCGTGCGGATATTTACGGAGAACCGTTGATTGATAACCTGACAAAAAAACAGAAAAATGCCACTGCAGATCAGATGATCGAGTTTATGAGCGGAAAAGAGGGATTTTCCATTGTTCTTTACGGCGATAATGCTTATACCAAAGAAGAACTGACATCCCATGGACTTCCGGAGAACCTGTCAAAGCAGGATATACTTGAGCTTTCCAAAATCCGCTATGCACTGAGCACTAACAGTTTCAAGAAGTACATGGCCGTTACGATTGCTTCAAATATAAGCGAAAAATCTGTAGCTGCAATCAGGGAAAATCAGCCGGAGCTTCAGGGAATTGACATTGTAGAGGATTCTGTCCGCAAATACATTGATGATGCAAGCATGGGACCAATTCTTGGTTATACGGGACAGGCTTCTTCAGAAGAGCTTGAAGAACTGAGACAGAAGAATCCTGATTATTCAAATGATGCGATCATCGGTAAATCGGGAATTGAGAAATATATGGAAACATCTCTTCAGGGAACAGACGGTGAAGAAACTGTCACTGTCGATAACCTTGGTAAAGTACTTAAGATTGACGACAGCACGAGAGTAGAACCTGTCGCAGGTAATGACACCTATCTTACCATAGACAGCAGCTGGCAGTCCGCTATCTACCAGATCCTGAAACAGAGAGTTGCCGGAATCCTTTTATCCAAGATTGAAGCAGCCAAAACCTATGATTTCAGTGTAAATGATGCTGCACAGATCAAGATACCGATCTATGATGTATATAATGCCCTGATTGCCAACAGTGTCATTGATATCAGTAAATTCAGTGATGCCAACGCTTCCGATACAGAAAAAAAATTATATGCCAAATTTCAACAGAAACAGCAACAGGTTTTTGATACAATAACTAACAGGCTGACAGCTGAGAATCCACCGGCCGTAAAAGATGAAGATGATCAGATCCAGGAATACCTTACTTATATCTGTGATGATCTTCTCAGAGATACGCTGGGGGTTATCTCAAAGAATGCCATTGATACCTCTGACAGTACTTATCAGAAATGGACAACCGATAAAGATATCAGTCTGAAAGATTATCTGACATATGCGGCAAGTCAGAACTGGATCGATATTTCCAAATTTTCTACAGAAGGAGATTATCTGGATTCCGATGAAGTATATCAGGCTCTTACAGATTATCTGATCGATTATCTTAAAACAGACACCAATTTCTCAAAACTTCTGTATAAGTATATGCTTCAGGAGGACACCATTTCCGGAAGCGAGATCTGTCTGGTGCTGTATGAACAGGGAGTTTTATCAAAAGATGATGGCAGTTACGAGGCACTGGCCTCCGGCTCCATGACAGCTTATGACTTTATGATCAATAAAATTTATACTCTCGAAATAGAACCTGCACAGCTTGCGCTGGAGCCATGTTCTGCTTCTGCAGTAATCACAGATGTCAAAACAGGGGATGTTCTTGCATGCGTATCCTACCCGGGATATGACAATAACCGTCTGGTAAATAACATGGATACGGATTATTATGCGAAATTATCTACAGATAAATCCAGTCCGTTTTTCAATAAAGCAACTCAACAGACAGCAGCACCGGGTTCTACATTTAAGATTCTGTCTACAATTGCCGGAATGTCTGAAGGAGTGATCGATGACGGAACATACATTAACTGTACCGGCTCCTTTGATCTTGTAACACCTCCGATCAACTGCTGGAACAAACAGGGACATGGAGAGATCGAGATCAGGGAGGCGATTGAGCAGTCCTGTAACTATTATTTCAACATGGTTGGTTTTAAACTTGGTCAGGATGCAGACGGAAACTTTTCAGAAAACCGAAGCCTGAGTGTACTGCAAAAATATGCTTCAGAGATTGGTCTGGATAAGAAAACAGGTATCGAGATCACAGAATCCGCACCTCATGTGTCAGATTCCTACGCAGTCCCGTCTTATATCGGACAGGGTACCAATGCTTATACCACCAGTCAGCTGGCACGTTATGCAACAGCGATCGCTACCAGTGGAAATGTTTATGATCTGACTTTACTTGACAGACAGACAGATTCCAAGGGTAATACTTTAAAAAAATATGAGCCGGATATCATTAATACAGTTGATGTATCACAGAATGTGTGGGATGATATTCACGACGGAATGTACCGGGTAGTACAGACTCACAGACAGTTTGACGGACTTGGCGTGGATGTGGCAGGTAAAACCGGTACAGCCGAGGTAAATGTTTATCATCCAAACCATGGTATGTTTGTGGGATATGCCCCGGCTTCAGATCCTGAATATGCGATTGCAGTGCGTATTGAGAATGGATATACTTCCGGTAATGCGTGTCTTGCAGCTGATGATATTTTTAAATATATCTTTGAATTAACTGATGAAAAGTCTATTCTTACCGGTGTTGCGGCAAGTGATACCAGTGACACTTCGAATGACTGAAACTACCATACAGGAGAATACCAGAAGAATGGAAATTTTTTCAGGGAGGAAATTGTAACTATGAGTGAAGTCATTGTGATTACTTCCGGCAAAGGCGGAGTAGGAAAAACCACAACTGTCGCCAATATCGGAACAGGTCTGGCTATGCTGGGCAAAAAAGTTGTTGTGGTTGATACAGATATCGGTCTGCGGAATCTGGATGTTGTTCTGGGCCTGGAGAACAGGATTGTCTATAATCTGGTGGATGTCATTAACGGAAGCTGCCGTCTGCGACAGGCTCTGATCAAGGATAAAAGACATCCGGAATTATGTCTTCTGCCATCTGCGCAGACAAAAGACAAATCCGCTGTGTCTCCGGAACAGATGATAAAACTGACCGACGATCTGAGAGAACAGTTTGATTATATTCTTCTGGACTGTCCGGCAGGAATTGAACAGGGATTTAAAAATGCGATCGCAGGTGCTGATAAAGCCCTGGTAGTTACCACGCCGGAGGTTTCTGCGATACGTGATGCAGATCGGATCATCGGACTCCTGGAAGCCAACGAGATCAGAGATATCAGCCTGATCATCAATCGCCTGCGGCCGGATATGATTGCAAGAGGTGATATGATGTCCGTAGATGATGTAACGGATATCCTTGCTGTTGATCTGATCGGAACAATTCTGGATGATGAACAGATTGTGATTGCCACAAATCAGGGGGAGCCTCTTTCCGGGAAATCTTCTCAGGCAGAAGAAGAATACATGAATATCTGTAAACGCCTTTTAGGTGAAGAGATTCCGTTTGCAGACATTAACAGGAAGCAGGGGTTATTAAGAAAAATAGGTAGTTTTTTCAAAAAGTAGCCTGTATTTATAAGGGGGAATCTGTGTGAAAGCTTTTTTTAAAGAAAAGAAGCGTTCAGCCGGATATGCAAGAGACCGCATGAAGCTTCTGCTGATCTCGGAACGTATCGACTGCTCTCCACAGATGATGAAAATGTTGCGGAATGATATGATACATACCGTAAAAAAATACCTTACTATTGATGAAGAACAGGTAAAAATCCAGATTACGCAGGAACCTGCAGTACTCCATGCGTATATTCCTGTTTTAAACAAAAAGGATAACCGTTTGGTATCTTCACAGTTACTAAAAAGGACAGATAAATTATGTTAAAGCAATATAAATTAAGATTTTACAATTTCAGACTGATCATTTTCCTGCTGGCGATCAGCCTGATAGGAGTTACACTGGTAGGCACAGCAGCATCGGACCTGCGATCAAAGCAGTTTGCCGGAGTAATACTTGGACTTATTGTCATGCTGATCCTTTCTTTGCTGGATTACTCATGGATCATGAACTTTCAGTGGATCATGTATGGATTTAATATTATCATGCTGATCGTTGTGCGTATTGCGGGTGACAGTGCTAACGGTGCCGCCAGATGGATCGGTATCGGATCTTTCCGATTTCAGCCGACAGAATTATCAAAAATTATCCTGATCGTATTCTTTGCAAAATTTTTTATGGATCATGAGGAAACACTGAATACACTTAAAACGCTGGCATTATCCGGCGTGTTACTGGCAGTACCTCTGTTCCTGATCCTGGAACAGCCGGACCTGAAAAATACAATTACTGTTGTAGTAATTTTCTGTATTATGATCTATATTGCAGGTTTAAGCTATAAGATCATCGGAGGAGCACTGCTTATTGCTGTTCCATTGACCATTATTTTTTTATCAATTGTTGTCCAGCCGGATCAGAAACTGCTCAAGGATTACCAGAGAAGTCGTATCATGTCTTTTTTGTATCCGGAAAACGAAGAATACTCGGATGATATTGAACAGCAGAATAACTCTAAAACTGCAATTGCTTCAGGGGAACTGGTTGGTAAGAAATTAAGCGGTGATAACAGTACAACTTCTGTAAATCAGGGAAACTTCGTGGCAGAGAATCAGACAGACTTTATTTTTGCTGTTGCAGGTGAAGAGTACGGATTTATTGGATGCGTGATAATTGTATTGCTACTTTTGGCAATTGCCTTTGAATGTATCCGGATGAGTCTTCGGGCAAAAGATTTGTCAGGAAAGGTTCTTTGCTGTGGAATCGGCGGCCTGATCGCACTACAGAGCTTCATTAATATCTGTGTTGCAACAGGTCTTGCGCCTAATACGGGAACTCCCCTTCCTTTTGTAAGCTATGGACTGACTTCGCTGGTAAGTCTGTATATTGGTATGGGGCTTGTACTCAATGTAGGACTTCAGAGCAGCACATACAATAAAGAAATTATTCAAAAAGAAATTGACAGAAGAGAGGATTACTTATGAGAACAAAAAAGAAATCTTCCGGTAAAATACCGGAAAAGAAATCTGCTGTTCCATACAAATCTACAGCTCCGCACAGACACAAACCTTCCAGACCGCTTCAGACAGTCAAACTGCCGAAATCGCAGATGCCATCCAGACAAACAGAGGAGCATCAGGCTTTGCTACGTACAAAATATCATAAAAAGCGTCAGAGATTAAAACATATATTCAGGATTCTGGTTGGTGTATTTGTGATTCTTGCAGCTGCCGGCGGTGTTTTTTACGGATGGAATATATTAAGCGGAAATTATTTTGGTACTCCTGAACAGGCTTTTGATTCTTCTGAAGTTTTCACAAATGCCCTTGCAGCTAAGGAAAATATGAGAACAGAATCTTTCGCCCAGAAATTATGCGTTTCCCCCAAAGGAAATGTTGATCGTATTAAGAATGCCCAGCTGGAAGATGGACAGAAAGGGTTGCTGTTCAGTCTGAGTAATCATAAAGTACTGTATGCAAACGGCATTTATGATAAGGTGTATCCTGCAAGTATTACCAAGATCATGACAGCAATGCTTGCATTACAGAGTGGAAAACTGAATGACACTGTCACGATCACTCAGGATAATGTTACACTGGAGGATGGATCACAGGTCTGCGGATTTGTAGCCGGCGATCAGGTTACCCTTGATCAGCTTCTCCACTGTCTGCTTGTATATTCCGGCAATGATGCAGCTTCTGCCATTGCGGAATATGTTGGAGGCAGTACAGAGAACTTCGTACAGATGATGAATGATTATGCCGCAAAGCTTGGATGTACAGGAACACATTTTTCCAATCCACATGGACTGCAGGATGAAAATCACTATACAACACCATATGATATTTATCTGATGCTGAATGAAGCATTCACCTACCCTGAATTTACAGAAATTACAGAGTTGCCGTCTTATACAGTAACCTATACAGGCTCAGACGGAACAGAAAAAAGCACCACGCTTACCGCAACAGACCATTATCTTACCGGAGAGGCAACAGCCCCAAAAGATGTTACAATTCTCGGTGGTAAAACCGGAACAACAGAAGTAGCCGGCAATTGTCTTGCAATCCTTACACAGAATGCATACGGAAAAACTTTTGTTTCAATTGTAATGGGAGCTGCTACGAAAGAACTTCTGTATCAGGAGATGAATTCACTGCTTCAGAATATCAACAGTTAGTCAACATAAAACGGATACAGTTATCATTAATTGTATCCGTTTTATGTTATAGAAAATTCTCCGCAATGTTTTTATAACACCTATAACATAATAAAGTCTTCCGACAGGGGTCGTACAAGACCATCCACTTTGCTGTTACAAGAATTCCGGTTACATAAAAGAACGAGGTGAAAGATCATGAATAACAATTGTATTACAACATACACAGGCAAACATATAGATCCATTACATCCGGATCCGGATATGATCTGTATCGAAGATATTGCACATGCCTTATCTTTAATCTGCCGCGGAAACGGACAGGTAAAAACTTTTTTTTCAGTAGGTCAGCATTGCATCAACTGTGCCAGAGAAGCCCTTGCGCGAGGATATTCCAGGCGTGTGGCATTTGCCTGCCTTCTGCACGATGCCAGCGAATGTTATTTATCTGATGTGCCAAGACCATTCAAGAAAACCCTCTCAGGATATAAAGAGCAGGAGAAAAATCTGCTGGATCTGATCTATCAGAAATATCTTGGGAGCCCATTAAACGCAAAAGAAGAACAATTATTAAAAGAAATCGATGATGATATGCTCTGGTTTGACCTTACACACCTGCTAAATGAACCCCAGGAAAGGGAAGCACCGGAGATTCATATTACAATAGATTATACGGTACGGGCTTTCGAGGAAACAGAAAAGGAATACCTGGAATTGTATAGCTTTTTTACCAATTGAAAAAAATAAATTTCCGCGAAGAAGAACTTTTGCAGGTATCCAATGATTTTCTTTCAGGATGAACTGATGCAAAATTGGGAACTTGCAAAAGATATGAAGCTATTAAATAGAATTAATCCGCTTATCTAAAGGGGGGAAATCATATGAATGAATATTTTCACTGATCCGTTTACTGTATATAAGTTAGAATCCATTAATAATCTGATTGCTTGAATAATGTGATCACAATTTAATATGAGTAGCATAAACGCTCTCGGGAGTTAATCCTGGGGGCTTTGTTGCGCTAAAAAGTTTTTAATTTTTTGGTGATTTGTGAACTGAATGATCTTCATATTGTTTGATAAGACTCTCAAAATCTTCTATGATAGAAATATCTCATAGTGATAAATATCTCCAAAAATCCAGTAAAAACATATAATTTTTATATTTTCGTTACTGTGAACGGAGTGAACAGTAACACTGACCTCCGGCTTTTTGTAAATTGTTAAAAGAATTATATTGTTATATGATTTCGTAAGTGATATACTTAAACATAAGTAAAACCGTGTGAAATTACAGTTTGCTTTTCGCACGGTTTCTTTTATACATAGCAGTTAGTTAAAACTAACAACAGAACGATGTGAAAGTACTTTTGACTATACAGAGGAATACATAATGCTAATGAATGTTTTTGAAGGTATACTGATTCCATTTGTTGGAACAACGCTAGGTGCAGCATGCGTGTTTTTTATGAGAAAAATACTTAGAAAGTTACTACAACGTGCACTTGCAGGGTTTGCAGCAGGTATAATGGTTGCTGCTTCAATCTGGAGTCTTCTGATTCCGGCAATTAAACAATCTGAGAATATGGGAACTTTATCGTTTGTTCCGGCAGTTGTTGGGTTCTGGATTGGTATATTGTTTTTACTCGCACTTGATCATTTGATTCCACATCTTCATGTTGGAAGTGATCAGGCAGAGGGACCGAAAAGCAAACTTGGCCGTACTACGATGATGGTGTTGACAGTTACATTACATAATATCCCTGAAGGTATGGCAGTTGGTGTTATGTATGCAGGATTTCTTGCTGAAAATGCACAGATTACAGCAACAAGTGCACTTGCTTTATCACTTGGAATTGCTATCCAGAATTTCCCGTAAGGAGCGATTATATCCATGCCGCTTAGGGCAGAGGGTGAAAGTAAGAGAAAGGCATTTCTGGGAGGTGTACTTTCAGGAGTCGTTGAACCGGTTGGAGCAGTAATGACGATTCTTGTCGCACAGCTGGTAATCCCGACATTACCATATTTACTCAGCTTTGCAGCAGGAGCTATGTTATATGTCGTGGTTGAAGAACTAATTCCGGAAATGTCTCAGGGACAGCACTCGAATATTGGTACGCTTTTCTTTGCGGTTGGATTTAGTTTGATGATGATTCTGGATGTGGCACTGGGGTAAGAGGAGAGGAATGATTCTTATGAGAATATTGATTTATGGTGCTGGTGTGATTGGATCCTTGTATGCGGCTTTATTTGCAGAAGCCGGTTATGATACAAATATTTATGCCAGAGGTAAAAGACTTGAGGCTTTAAGAAATAATGGATTGCAATATAAGAAAAATCAGGAAGTAATAAAGGCAGAGATTAGGATTCTTGGAGAACTACCAAACGATGATATTTATGATTTTGTCTTGCTTACTGTCCGGGAAAACCAGCTGTGTGAAGCACTAACTGAATTGAAAAATAATAAAAGTAATACGATTGTTACAATGATAAATTCACTGGACAGTTACAATAAATGGGAAGACATTGTCGGAAAAGGAAGAATATTACCGGCTTTTCCAGGAGCAGGCGGAAGTATAAATGATGATGGTATCCTTGATGCAGCACTTACTCCAAGGTTGATTCAGCCGACAACATTTGCAGAAATATCAGGAAATAAATCCGAAAGAACTAAGCAGTTTTCAGAGATATTGAGGCATGCTCATATACCATACCAGAAAGTAACGGATATGCATCTATGGCAGCTTTGTCATCTTGCTATGGTGGTACCAATTGCGGATGCGTATTATGAATCAGACAATCCGGAGAAAGTAGAAAAAGAATGGAAAATCATGAGGAAAACAGCAGAAAGGCTGAAAAGAAATTTTATTTTTTTGCGAAAACAAAATGGTAAACTGTCACCATGGAAAATGAATATTTTTCGCTTTTTACCCTTGCCATTTTTAGCGATTATGCTGGTAGTTACATTTGGAAGCAGTTTTGGAGATAAATTTATGTATCAACATGCTATGAAGGCACCAGATGAAATGAGGGAATTGCATAAGCAGTTTTATGCTTATATAAAAAAAATGAAGAAATGCGGATGCAAGGCGAAAAAGGTACAGTGATTGGAGAAAAAGCATGAAAAATGAAGAATATAAAAAATTGTCAATTAAAGAATTTACAAAAGCAGCAGGAAGATATGAAAGTAGCCATGCTGGTATTTACGAAATGTGCAAGAAAGATTATCCGGATATTCTGGAAGAATTAGAGAAGGAGTCATTTAGAGATTTATTAGATGCAGGCTACGGACCTGCTCCGATGATTTCTTTATTAGCAGAAAAATATCCAGACCGACATTATACAGGACTGGATCTGACTCCTGCCATAATTGAACAGGCAAAAAAGAAAAATATTCCAAATGCAACATTTGTTGTAGGAGACTGTGAGAACTTTCCTTCTGAAAAGGATTCATTTGATGCAATTATTTGTTCTATGAGCTTCCATCATTATCCGGATCCACAGGCATTTTTTGACAGTGTGAAAAGATGTCTTCGTCCAAATGGAAGATTGATACTGAGAGATGTGACCAGTGACAATAAAGTATTGGTATGGCTAATGAATATATTGGAAATGCCGTTGGCAAATATATGCGGACATGGAGATGTCCAGGTGCCAACAAGAGATGTGGTCATAAAATGTTGCAAAAAAGCAGGATTAAAAGTAGAAAAATTTGAAATTCGTAAAGGTATGCGAATGCATTGTGTTGTGAGAAAACCTATGGGAAAGGCGATAGGAAATGAAAGATAAGTATCTTAGGGAAACACGAATGGTTGATTTTTCTAATCCGGCAATTCAAAAACTTATTCAAAATATGAAATGGAAGGAAATGGGTGAATTTGAAAGGATTAAGGCAATCTACAACTATGTAAGAGATGATGTTTTATTTGGATATAATATTGATGACGGAATTTCAGCTTCAAAAGTACTTGCAGATGGTTATGGACAATGTAATACAAAAGGAACTTTATTTATGGCACTTTTACGTGCCTGCAATATTCCATGCAGAGTACATGGTTTTACGATTGATAAAAGATTGCAGAAAGGGGCTATGACAGGGTTTGTTTACCGTAATGCTCCAAAAAGTATTTTCCATAGCTGGGTAGAAATTAATTTCGAAAATCAGTGGTACGAACTGGAAGCTTTCATTTTGGATAAAACCTACATAAAGAAGTTACAGGAACAAAATTCGGAATGTACAGGTGCATTTTGCGGTTATGGAGTAGCAGTCAAGGATTTCAGAAATCTCATTATTGAGTTTGATAGGAACAATACTTATATTCAGAGCGAGGGAATCAATCAGGATTTTGGTGTTTATGATTGTCCAGATGAACTGTTGAAGGAACATCATCAAGAAATTTCAGCCTTTAAAGCATTTGCTTATAGACATATTGGAAGACACCTCATGAATCGTAATGTCAGGAAGATTAGAGAACGATAGTTTTAAGCTTTTAGAATTAAAATTAAATTTGGAGGGTAATATGGCAGACAAAATACAAAATGCTTATGAAACATCAAAAAATATATATGACGATGTTCTTACGCAAAGAAATATTTTCAGCAAACTGTATATTAAGTTATTTTGGAGTGGCACTGATGATAATGATATAGCGCGAAAAGTTTTATCATATGTTCCTGATGACTTTTCAGGAAATCTTCTTGATGTTCCGGTTGGAATTGCTGTATTTACGGAAAACAAATGGAGTTCTCTGAAAAATACACATATTACTTGTATTGATTACAGCATGGATATGCTTGAACAAGCCAGAAAAAGACTTGGTAGTCATGCACATATCAAATGTATTCAGGGTGATGTGGGAAATCTGCAAATGGAGAATGAATCTGTTGATACCGTTGTCAGTATGAATGGTTTTCATGCATTTCTTGATAAGCAAAAAGCATTTCATGAAATATGGCGTATTTTGAAACCAGGCGGCGATTTCATTGCCTGTTTTTATATCAGGGGAAATTCGAAACGGACAGATTGGCTGGTAAAAAATATTCTTGCAAAGAAAGGGTGGTTTTCTCCACCATTTCAGACGGAGAAAGAGCTGAGAGATATCCTTCAAAAACTATATAAAGAAACGGATATCCATGTTGACGGTTCTATGGTATATTTCCGTTGTGTGAAGTAATGCAATGATGCTGGATTTATAATAAAGTTTCAGATAATAAGTCTGGAACTTTATTTTTTGTCCAAATGGATTGCCAAGGTCCATTCGGGTATGGATAAAGCTTAATTCTCATGGTAAGATATAAAAAGTTAGAAATGACTAACGAAGAAAATATAGCTATATGAAGGGAATGAGAAGAAATTTGAATGTGAATGAAATTGCAAGCCTTGGAAGTAATGTGAAACCTGTGATTCAGAATGAGAATTGTTCGATTCTTATACTGAATGATGCGACAGGAGAAGGAGTGATGACGATTTACCGAGTACTGCCCGGAGTGATGATTTGTTTTTCAGACATGCATATGGAACAGTGTGTATCTGAATTTGAATTGAAGAATGACAGAAAAATATTCTGTATTGACCATTGCCGGGAGGGAAGAATTGAGATGGAGGTAAAGCCAGGCGTGTTCAGCATTATGCAGGAAAATGAACTTCGTCTGGATAACAGAGAGAATCATAAAGGGACAACTTATTATCCGCTGAAGCATTATCACGGAGTCAGTATTTTCATGGAAGTTGTGGAAGTTCAGAAGGTACTTGATGAATTGTATCATGGATTTTCCGTTTCCATTGAGAAACTTCGAAGCCGGTATTGTGCCGAAGAGAAACCTTATGTAATTCGTGGAGATAAGGAGCTTGGGTCAATTCTTTCAGGATTTTACCAGAAAAACATGGCACATCCGGAACTTGCAAAAGCAAAAGAATATTATCAGATAAAAGTCGTGGAATTGTTGTTGTACTTAAACACGATGACCGTAGAAGACAGGAAAGAAGTCAGACCATATTATTACAAAACTCAGATGGAAAAAATCAAAGGGATTCATGCGCAGATCACAGGGAATCCTCAGACACGGTTTACCATCGAAGAACTTTCCTCTATGTATGAGATTCCACTGACAACTATGAAAAAATGTTTCAAAGATGTTTATGGAGATTCTATTTATTCTTATCAGAAGAGGTACCGCATGAATCTGGCTGCAAATATGCTGTTACAGGATAAAGAGAAAGAAGTACAGGAGATCGCCGCAAGTGTAGGATATGAAAATCCGGGAAAATTTTCATCTGCATTTCGAAGTGTGATGGGGCTGTCTCCGGCAGAGTACCGATTCAAAAAGGAAACATATGATGGAAAATAAAAAAGTATCAGAAAAAAAGGACAGCTGGCTGAAAGTGTTGCTGAGCTATACCGAAGGAAGCGGGCAAAGGCTTGGAATATCTGTTATTTTATCTGTTATCAGTATTATTAGTGGACTTATGCCATATTATTGCATTTACCGTGGAATCGATTTGTATATAAGAAATCTGAATCAAGCTCCTATGCAGGAAATTTTAAGATGGTGTCTGTATGCCTTACTCTTTTACACTATAAAAATCGTAAGCTTTTCCGCATCCACATGGATATCACATATAGCAGCCTATCACATATTGGAGGGTTTAAGGCTCCGCCTGACAGACCGGTTTCTGAAAGCACCATTAGGAGATGTGGAAGGGCACAGTATTGGTGAAATCAAGAGCATTATGGTAGAAAAAATCGAAAATATGGAACCCCCCATTGCTCATATGATTCCGGAAGGAAGCGGACATCTCCTGCTTCCGGTAATCAGCTTTATCGCTTTGCTTACGCTGGACTGGAGAATTGCACTGGCTTCCCTTGTAACCGTTCCATTGTCTTTGGTATTTATGACACTTACCATGATTATCAGCGGAAAAAGTTTCACTCAGTACGACGAATCCAATGCACATATGAACAGTACTATTGTGGAATACATAGAGGGCATAGAGGTTATTAAGGCATTTGGCAGGGCAGGAACCTCTTATGAGAAATATGCAAAAGCAATTCTGGATTATAAGAAATTCGTTGTGAAATGGCTGTCTTCCACCTGGATCACCATGAAAATGACATTCGCCCTGTTTCCATCGACACTGCTTGGAACTTTGCCTGTGGGACTGTATCTGACGATGCATGGTCAGTTGATCATATCACAGCTTGTGCTGGCAGTCATGCTGTCCATGTCCATGGTGACATCTTTTGCAAAAATAGAGGTATTCTCTGAAAATCTTCGTGAAATGCAATATAACATCGAAAGCATACAGGATTTTCTTACGATGAAAGAATTGCCGGAGCCTTCTGTATATGCAAATATCAACAGCTATGATGTGAAACTGGAAAATGTGCATTTCTCTTATACCGGTGAGGAAAAGGACGAGGTGCTGCATGGAATTGACCTGACGATGCCGGCAGGAAGTTTTAGTGCATTGGTCGGACCGAGCGGGGGAGGTAAATCTACAGTAGCAAGGTTGATTTCAAGATTCTGGGATGTGACATCCGGCGACATTACCATAGGCGGTGTAAATATTAGGGAAATGCCATTGTCACAGCTTTCAGAAATGATCAGTTTTGTGACACAGGATAATTTCCTGTTCCGGTGTTCTATCATGGAAAATATACGTCTCGGCAATCCGGCTGCATCGGATGAAGAGGTACGGGAAGCAGCAAGAAAGGCATGCTGCCAGGAGTTTATAGAGAAGCTGCCGCAGGGCTATGATACCCCGGCTAGGGAGGCAGGAAAACGCCTGTCCGGTGGAGAAAAGCAGAGAATTGCTATTGCCAGAATGGTATTAAAAAATGCACCGATCGTCATCCTTGACGAAGCGACTGCATTTACGGATCCGGAAAATGAAAACAAGATTCAGAAGAGTATTGAAGAACTGACAAAAGGCAAGACATTGCTGATCATTGCACACAGACTTTCCACAATCACAGATGCAGACAAAATCGTTGTTTTGAAAAATGGCTGTATAGAAGGGGCGGGAACCCAGGAAGAGCTGCTTCAGAATTGTCAGCTTTATCAGCGAATGTGGCAGGCTCATGTGGGAGCAAGACACTGGGCAGTGGGAAGTCAGAAAGAAGGTGAAGACTCATGTTTGGCACTGTAAAAAGAATCATTGACTGGTGTGGAAGCTTTAAAAAGAATCTGTATATTGGTTTTATTTTTTCCTTTTTTTCAGGCTGGTTTGCGGCAATGCCTGTCGTATGGGCTGCATATATGATCGGGAAGCTTGTAGAATGCGAAGGACAGGGAAAAGCTGTCTCAACGGTTTGGATTGGGAAAAGTATCGTGATTCTGCTGTTCTTCATTTTTCTGCGCTTTCTGTTTGATTATCTGAGAGCAAGATTTCAGGAGTCGATCAGTTATGAATTGATTGCCAGAGACAGACTTGCAGTAGGAGATGCACTGAAACGTGTATCTTTAGGATATTTCCAGAATATGAATACAGGTACGATTCTTAATTCCATCACGACAGGCCTTCATACACTGGAAGGAATGGGAATCCGTATGATTGATAACTTTGTAGGAGGTTATCTGAATTTTATCTGCATCCTTTTGTGGCTCACCTGTGTGAACTGGAGAGTGGGGCTGATTGCAGTGACGGGTGCTGCTGTTTCTCTGATATTTCTGCTTATCATTTCAAAGTACAGTACAAGAAATGCACCAATCCTTGCTGCGGCAAACAGAGATCTGACCGGAGCAATCCTGGAATATGCCAGAGGACTTTCTGTAGTGAAATCCTTTGGAAAAGCAGGAGCTTCTATGGAGTCAATGAAAAAAGCATGCAGGGACAGCCGTGACATTAATCTGAAAATAGAATGGGGATATATTCCTTATAATGCACTGCATCTGCTGGCGTTAAAAACAGCAAGTGTGTGTATCGTAATTGCTACGTTTTATCTGGGATTTTCCGGACAGTTGGATTTTACTTATATGATGTTTGTGATTCTGCTGTCATTTCATGTGTTTGGTTCTTTGGAGCCGATTACAGACTGTGCTCATGTACTGGCTGTCATTGATGACGCCCTGGAGCATTTGGATGAATTGACAAAAGAGTCCTTCATTGATGCAGATGGACAGCAGATAGAGATTGCACACTATGATATCGAATTTCAGAATGTAGATTTTTCTTACGGGGAAGGGAAGGAGAGAAGACAGGTGCTCCATAATGTGAATCTGAAAATTCCGGAGTATTCAGTTACAGCAATCGTGGGTCCTTCCGGAAGCGGAAAATCTACGATCTGCAATCTGATTGCCCGGTTTTATGATGCAGACAGTGGAAGTGTTCGTGTGGGAGGACATGATGTGAAAGAATTTACTTGTGACAGTCTGTTATCCAACATTTCCATGGTATTTCAGAATGTATATTTGTTTCATGATACAGTGAGGAATAATATTTGCTTTGGAAAACCGGATGCAACAGAAGCAGAAATGGTAGAAGCGGCAAAGAAAGCATGCTGCCATGATTTTATTATGGCATTACCGGAAGGCTACGATACTGTCATCGGTGAAGGGGGTGGGAGCCTGTCCGGTGGAGAAAAACAGCGCATTTCCATCGCAAGAGCGATTCTAAAAGATGCACCGATTATTATACTTGACGAAGCGACAGCCAGTGTAGATCCGGAAAATGAACATTTGATCCAGGCAGCTATATCGGAACTTACAAAAGGAAAAACCATAGTAACAATCGCACACAGACTGGCGACAATTGAGCAGGCAGATCAGATTCTGGTGGTGGATGATGGGCAGATTATTCAGAGGGGAACCCACAAAGAGCTTGTGGCTGTTCCTGGAAAATATAAGGATTTTGTAGATATCAGAATTCAGTCGGAAGGCTGGAAAATCGGCTAAGGAGGAACGAAAGACATGGAAGAATCAAGAAAATTATCAGGAAAGGATCTTATTACAATAGGAATCTTCTCTGCAATTTATTTTATGCTCAATCTAGCAGCTATGTTTACTGGATTTGTGCCAGTGTTGTGGCTGCTGTTACCGGGCGTGACAGGAATTGTGACCGGAATCCCATTCCTGCTTATGACAGCTAAAGTGAGAAAACCAGGGGCAGTATTTATTATGGGAACAATTACTGCATTGCTTTATTTCGTGACTGGTCAGTTTACAGTATTGTTACTGATTACATTTGCTATTGCATGTATATTGTCGGAACTGTACAGGTCTGTGACAAAGTATGATAACAGTTTTACACATATGATGATATCGTTTGTGTTTTTCTGTTATGGAATGCTTGGCTCTCCACTGGCAATATGGGTGTATAAAGACAGTTTTTTGGCGCAGATTCAGCAAAATGGAATGTCTGCAGAATATGTCCGGTCTTTATCGGGATTGATTTCTACGCCAATGCTGATTATACTTTGTATCTCTCCAGTCATAGGAGGCGTGATTGGAGCGTTGATTGCTAAAGGTTTATTCCGTAAACATTTTAAGAAAGCAGGGATTGTCTGATGAATAAGATAACAGTCATCAATCATCTTGATCCAAGAGCTGGGCTGTGGCTGCTTTTAATGGCAAATATTGGTATGTTCTGTCAGAAAACTTCTGAGCAGGGGAGTATGCTTTCAGGCATATTTCTCCAACTTATTCTGGTGCATGGACTATATAAGGCGGCAGGTAAAGGTATCGTTTTACTTGTTTCTTTCCACCTTTTACTAATGTATGTATTTCCGCAGTGCCCCGCATGGATGAATATGGTGTTTCCAGTTTTAGTTAATTATTCATTGCGTATGCTGCCGTGTGTTTTGGCAGGTTTGTTGCTGCTTCGAACATCGTCCATACAGAAAATGATCGCTGCCATGTATACACTGCATCTACCACAAGGATTTATCATAGCAATGTCTACGACACTTCGATATTTTCCAGCTTTGAAAGAGGAGTTCGTACATATAAATGCTGCTATGAAACTTCAGAATATCTCATGGGCATCCCGCTTGGAGTGTACGGTAGTTCCATTGATCGTGTCTGCAGTCAATACATCGGATGAAATAGCAGCGGCGGCAGTGGCAAGAGGAATCGAGAATCCAGGAAAAAAGACTAGTGAAATAACACTTCACATGGGAATTTCAGACTGGTTGATAATGATTTTGGTAACATTTGGAATACTTATAGTGGTGATTGCGGGATAAAGAAAATGATAAAGTTTGAAAATGTAAATGTAACAATGCAAGGAAAAAGAATTCTGTCAGATATAAATCTGGAGATACAGGATGGGGAGTTCGTATTGATATGCGGGGAAAGTGGATGTGGAAAAACCACAATGACAAAACTGATTAATGGATTGATTCCGCATTTTGTAAGGGATGTCAGCGTAGATGGAACGATTACGGTTTGCGGGAAAAATGTTGCAGAGATGCCTATGTATGAGATTGCAGAGCTTGTAGAGTCTGTTTTTCAGAATCCAAGAACTCAGTTTTTTTATACGAATTCTAATGCTGAGATGGCATTTGGCCTGGAAAACAGAGGCGTGGAACCGGAATATATACGAAAAAGAATTAAGAATACAATAAATGAATTAGATATAGAGAAGCTGGAAGACCGGGATGTATTTTCCATGTCAGGTGGTGAGAAACAGCTTCTTGCGTTTGCATCAGTATATGCTATGAATCCGCAGATTTATGTGCTGGATGAGCCGTCAGCGAATTTGGATATAGCAGCGATGGAAAAGCTGAGTGAAAGAATGAAGGTAATTAAGGAGAAGGGACATACTGTAGTTGTGGCAGAGCATCGTCTGGCATGGATCCAGAAATTCGCAGACAGAATTATTTATATGAAAGAAGGACGTATAGAACAAGAATTTACATCAGATGAGTTTAAGGCTTTGTCTGATCTGAAACGAAAACAAATGGGGCTCAGAAGTATCGTTCCTGAACAGATACAGATCCCGGAGATTATAGGAAACTCAGAAGACGCAGTACTTCAGATTTGTAACCTTTCATGTAAGAGAAAGAAACAGATGATTTTTCAGAATATTAGTTTATCTGCAAGAGCGGGAGACATCATCGGTATCACAGGGAAAAACGGTGCCGGAAAATCTACTTTTTGCAATTGCTTGTGCGGTCTGCTTAAGCCCAAAGGCGGCGAGATTCTGTATCAAGGGAAAAAGCTGTCGGAAAAGGCCCGGACCAAACTGTTCGGGATGGTCATGCAGGAAGTCAATCATCAGTTGTTTTCAGATAGTGTGAAAAATGAATGTCTGCTTGCAAATGAAGAAGCCTCTGAACAAGAAATCAGGGAATTACTTGAAAAATTTGACTTGGAAGAGTATGCAGAATATCATCCGATGATATTATCTGGTGGACAGAGACAGAGGCTTGCTATTTGCCAGGCAGTTATGGGTGAAAAAAGCTGCTTATTTTCGATGAACCTACCAGTGGGTTGGATTTTAGGCATATGTGTCAGGTGGAAAAATTGATGAAACAATTGTCAGAAGAAAAATATATTATTATAGTTGTAACACATGACTATGAGTTTTTGAATCGAGCTTGTAAGAGGTATATTAGAATAAATAGTTAACTTTTAGGAAAGGAAAACGGATTAAAGGAAGAAATTATCCATTCATGAACGGCTTGAGATTAATAAGAGGATTATTCAAGAAAAGCAGGGAAAAGATAAGCCGGAGAGAGGGGCTGATCGGGGTGTAAGATAGGTAAAAGTTAAGACTGGAAGTCACTGGTGTAGGTGGCTTCTGGTCTTTTTTCGCAACCACAGTTAGACTGTCCCCATTTGGCGGTCTGGATTTTTTTGACTGTTGCGAGAACATCGTCAGAATTTGTCGGCGGTCAGGTTGTATCATGTGCGGCTCCCTCCTTGTAAGCCGCCGTGAGTGCCAGCGTCAGCGCGTCATCCCTTTTGAGGGTAATCGAGTAGGAGGAATTTCTCTTAAATGAGAAATTCCGACCTCTCACACCACCGTACGTACGGTTCCGTATACGGCGGTTCAATCAACTTAACAAGTAACACACTTTTCGGTGTAGTAATCTAACATTGAGATTAGATGTAGTGGCAGAGTTTCGGAAAGATGGAAAACTGGTTCCTATATTCTTTACCTGGGAAGATGGAAGAAAATATAACATCGACAGAATTTTGAAAATCGAGCGATGTGCTAGCAGAAAGGCAGGCGGTGTAGGAATGATGTACACCTGTATGATACAGGGGCAGGAAAGCCATTTGTTTTATGAAGTGGATAAATGGTTTATGGAGAGAAAATAATACAGGATGATACAGAATCGTAAAGAAAAGGTTCAACGTTAGCCTTATAATAGTGTCATAAAAGGAGGAATCACAATGAATGATTTAGTAGAACAGATACTTGAACTAATTAAAGGCAAGAAAACAGCTATTGATATGCAGGCGATTATGTTCCAGTCAAGAAGTACGACTTATAGGAAATTAAAAGATGAAGGAACTTCAATAAGTGAAATTAAAAATTTGTATCAAGATTGTGGAGCTTTTTCAGTAATCAGAAAAAAAGATGATATGTCTAGGAGAGCATTTAAAGAAGAATTATCAAAATTTTTGCTGTGTGATCCGGATGATGTATGGAAAAGATTTAATTAACGCTACCATATGGGTGTTATTGAGTACAAAAAGGAAATAAAAAAGAAAAATCAATTAACGGACTTAGAGTTTGATTTACTAAAGAGACAAATATTATTCATAATAAGAAGAGAGCCACATACGCTAAAACAATTATGTGAGATCACAAATAGATCAAGAAGCTATGTTTTAGCTGCACTGAAAGACCTGGATCAGGTTCTTGGAGGATATGGAGGTGGACTTGGAAAAGGGTATTTTATAGTGAGTTCGGAGAAAGAAAGATTATTACATGCTTCATGGTGTGCAAATTGGAAAAAATCAATGCAGTATTGTTAGAAAATTAATGATTATTAACCTGCAGGGATAGTCACTTTCCCTTTATATTCCTGCAGGTTTTACATAAGAAGATGGATTCCGGTCAGCAAAGGCAACTCCCACAATGCCTTTTGGATATCCGCTTCTGCA
Source organism: Blautia sp. Marseille-P2398 (assembly GCF_964240315.1). Lineage (NCBI taxonomy): Bacteria > Bacillati > Bacillota > Clostridia > Lachnospirales > Lachnospiraceae > Blautia > Blautia sp. Marseille-P2398. The sequence continues at coordinate 244,866 of NZ_CAXSTD010000003.1, read as the reverse complement.
AATTGTAGTAAGTAATTGCTTCCCATCAAAATCATGGGGAAAGCGAACTGGTCTGAAAGACCGCCAGTTAGTGTGATGATGATAAGGAGATTTTGAAACTGATGACAGACAGAGATTATGCAATTAAATCAATGAAAGAGATTACCTTCCAGATGGCAAGCCATGCGCAGGATTATCTGGAAGTAACGATGGAGAGACATTATACAGATATCAAAGAACTGATGACAAGCTATCAAAAATTGATTTTGGAAAATCAGATTGTGTTAGAAGAACTGGATATGGAGTGCCAGGAGAAAATCAATGAAGATATGGCATATGCGTTGAGTTATCTGAGCATTTATAACAATCAGCTGAATGTGCCAAAGATGCATCGGGAAATGAATAAGCTGATGATCATTTATGGCTTGTCAGATATGATCTATCGTGGAATGACACTGGTTAAGTTCTATGCACCGAATGGTGTGATGCTCAGCGAAATCCTTCATTCCTGTTTTTGCAGTCATTATAATAAGACAGATGTGGAAGTACAACAGGAGTTAGGAATAGGCAGGACTTCTTTTTATAAGACTTCTTTTTATAAAATGAAGAAGCAGACACTTGGGTATTTAGGATTTTATTTTTATGAGATCGTGGTACCGCAGGCAAAGGATAAAAGATTTAAACCGTCACTGGGCGTTGAGGAAGAGTAGGTGAGTAATATGAGATACGAAGATTCGATGAAAGGTGTAGCTGATCAGATAATCAAAGAACAGCAGCGAGTCAGTAAAATTAAAAACAATCCAGAAGAGTTCCATTGGCATGACGAATATGCAACGTTGAATTTCTTTCGGTTTATCTGCAAAAATATCGGTAACTTGAGAAATGGAGAAATTGAAAAAATGGTCACACGTTTAAAGAACATAGATCAAAAAGCAGTGGAAAACCATGTGAATGGTGCTGTTTGGGCATTTGATTATGATAAGATGTTCTGTGTATTGATGGAAAATGAAATTTGCCGAAAGGTGTGTGAAAAGAATAAATATAACAGTTGGATGAATCTGATTGGACAGTATTGTGTTTCAAGGACTTAAAGACGAAAAAAGTTGTTGGAGAGAAATAATTTCCAGCAACTCTGTCTTTAATGAATAGAGTTCATTTTTTTATTCAACTATTCCCATGATATATACAATATGTAAATTTGCAATTCAAATATCAGTTTATGCTAAGTACAATAATAATAATTACTATTATTGATAAGAGAATAATTATCATGTATAATACAGATATACAAGAAACAAAGTGTTAGAAAAATTGCTAGGAACTTGGTAACAAAAATAAATCGACATTGAAAAGGGAAAATGACTATGATAAAATATGAATGTGAACCATGTGGATATATTTATGATCCGGCAGTAGGAGATCCAGACGCTGGTATCGATCCAGAAACTGCATTTGAGGATATTCCAGATGACTGGACATGCCCAATCTGCGGATTAGGAAAAGATGTTTTCGTTCCTGTAGAAGACTAAGCAGAAAATGCAGGTACAAAACTGCCAGACATTAAAAGATCCTAAGAGAACATATAAAAGAAATGGAGGTCAAATTATGACTTACGATTTAAACATTACCTTTGATGACAATTTAGTAACAGGAAATGAAACAATTGATACCCAGCATAAAGAATTGATCGACCGTATCCAGAACTTTGTAACTGCCTGTCAAAATGGCGACAGCAAAGTAAAAGCAATCAAAATGCTGGATTATCTGGATGAATATACTGACTTTCATTTTAAAGAAGAGGAAAAGCTTCAGGAAAAATCCGGTTATCCAGAGCGTGAAAAACATTATGAAAAACATGAAGAGTTTAGAAAGACAATTCAGGAACTGTATGAATACCTTCAGGAGTATGAAGGACCGACAGATCGGTTCAGTGAACTTGTACAGAAAAATGTAATCGACTGGCTGTTTGGACACATTAAAACATATGACCGCTCTGTGGCAAAATTTATCTTTATGAAACAAAATCCAGACCGATGCTAAAATAAACCAGGGAACGAGTTCATTCAGAATGTAGACAACGTGATGAAGTAAACTAGGGGCTGTCACAATGCAGCCCCTTTCCTGTTATAGCGATATTCTAGGTAATATATTGCGCTGGCATGACATATTATTTTACTACTACTATATGGGAAGAGCAAGTAGCTCTTCTTTTTTTGTCCTTTTTATCCAATTTTAAGTTGTAAAGTCTCTTTTCATGCCAACAGAAATATGCTAAATTGATTTTATAGAACAAGATATAATTCCACTTATATATCGGAGGAAAATGAATGAGAGAGAAAACTATATATGAGAAGATTGCAGAAAAGTATAACACAACACCAGAAGAAGTACGCAGAGAAATGCAGATAGCCATAGATGCAGGATTTGATAATCCTGACCCGGCTGTGCAGGAAGAATGGAAGAAAATGACACTTAAAGGAGACAGGCCCACACCGGAAGAAGTAATCAATTACGCAGTAAAAAAATTAAAAGGAAATTAAAAATATGAAGAAAAAGATAATTGCAGTAATTTCAGGAACAGCAATCTTGATAATTGCTGCAGGAAGTATTTATGGGAAATTTGAATCCAGTCATAAAGAAGGCGAACCAGATGTAGTTGGAACTTTTTCTGTAAATCGGGATGAAAATATAACCGTGGTCGCAAATAGGGAAGATATTGAGGATAGAGAAGCGTTTGCAAGAAAACTTTTGCAGATGTACAAGGATGATTCTTTTCATTCGACAAAATTCTCCACAGACAGAGGATATGCGACGAGCATTGATATGCACATCTATTTATGGAAAGAGGATATTGAAGACGGGGAATCGGTAATGACAGCCGAATATAGACCTGTAGAATACGGAAAGGACTATGATATTGTCAATAATCCTGATAAATTTCAACTATATATAGATGGAAAAGAGATTAAATAGTAATCTCCTGAAAGCAAGCTTTTTGTCAATTATTTCAAAGAAAAATTAAAGGATAACAATACATAGTTTTGACAATGATATTTTGAAAAATTTTATAGGAATGCTCTATTATCAAATTGACATAGGAATATGGTAGCGTATAATTAGAATTGAATACACTGAAAAAATGGAGGAATTACATGAAAGCACATAAATATTGGTCAGTAGGAGCATTGATCACAATGATTGGAACTTTTTATACAGGATATAAAGGGTTAAAAGCAGCACACAAATACTTTGCATTTGGCTCTCTGATATGCATGATTATGGCAGTCTATTCTGGTCATAAAATGATTTCGGGTAATAAAAGAACAAGAAAACAGGTGAAAAATACAAAAGCGGAGGAATAGTAAATGTTAGAGTTAGGAATAAAAGCACCGGATTTTGAATTGCCGGATCAGAACGGAGAAGTGCATAAATTAAGCGATTATGCAGGAAAAAAGTGATCTTATATTTTTATCCAAAGGATAATACGCCAGGATGTACGAAGCAGGCATGTGGCTTTTCTGAGCGTTATCCACAGTTTACTGAGAAGGGAGCTGTTATTCTCGGAGTAAGCAAGGACTCTGTAGCGTCTCACAAGAGATTTGAAGAAAAATACGGACTGGCATTTACGCTATTAGCAGATCCGGAGCGTAAAGTTATTGAAGCATATGATGTCTGGAAAGAAAAGAAAAATTATGGCAAAGTCTCTATGGGAGTAGTAAGAACCACATATCTTATTGATGAACAGGGGATTATTATAAAGGCAAATGATAAAGTCAAGGCTGCAGATGATCCTGAAAATATGCTCAAGGAATTAGATTAATGAAGATAATATTATCCCCTGCTAAAAAGATGATTACAGATACTGACAGCATAGCGCCGGATGGATTGCCTGAATTTATTGAAAAGACGACAGAGATACAAAGTTGGTTGAAAAGTAAGTCAAAAGAAGAACTGAAGACTATTTGGAAATGTAATGACAAAATTACAGAACAGAACTTCAATAGATTGGAAAACATGGATCTTTATCATTTACTTACCCCAGCTGTCTTATCATATGAAGGAATTGCTTTTCAATATATGGCTCCATCTGTGTTTGAGGACAGTCAGTTCGAGTATGTACAAAATCATTTGAGAATAATATCTGCATTTTATGGTGTGTTAAAACCAAGGGATGGTGTGACGCCTTATCGTTTGGAAATGCAGGCGAAGGTTGGAATAGGAGAAACAAAAAATCTGTATGAGTACTGGGGAGATTTATTATACCGCTCAGTGATTGATAACAGCAGGATTATAATCAATCTGGCATCGAAAGAATACTCTAAGTGCATAGAAAAATATCTGACACGACAGGATAGATACATTACGATTACATTTTGTGAGTTATCAGGAGATAAACTGGTGACAAAAGGTACATATGCTAAGATGGCCCGTGGTGAAATGGTTAGGTTCATGGCTGAAAACAGAATTGAAAATCCTGAGGATATTAAGAAATTTGATAGACTAGGCTATTCATTCCGCTCTGATTTATCATCAGATGCAGAATATGTTTTTGAACGGAAAACAGAGATAACATCTTGTTAAAAAGATACTTGTTATGGGTATTTTTTTAATAAAGTAATTCGATTTTTCTTAAAAAATCATTACCATAACGATTATGATATTATATTTAAAGGTATTTGTCCAAAATATAGAGAAAGTAAATGAATAGCATAGTTATTGAAATGAATATTATTTAAGGTTAGAGATAAATTATGAAATGAAGACAAACAAGAAAAGTAAAAATTTAATAGGTATTATACAGAGTTTCCTTATATTGATATTGGTAGTTCTTATTATTTTTATGATGATTCAGATTAGTAGGCTGCAGGGAACAGCACGCGTAATAAATTATGCCGGTCTGGTACGTGGAGCTACGCAGCGCGAAATAAAATTAGAAATTACAGGAAACCAAAATGACGAATTAATTAAATATTTGGATGATATTCTTCTTGGATTGAGATATCAGGATGGACATTATGACCTGGTAAAACTCAATGACGAAGAGTATCAGGAAAAATTGCAAATCCAGAGTGATTACTGGGATAAATTGAAAACAGAAATTGAAGCAGTAAGAAACAAGGGATACGAAAATACAGACATTGTTAATATGAGTGAAATATATTTTACGATGGCAGATGAAACTGTCTCTGCCGCAGAAAGTTATTCAGAAAAAATCGCTGTAAAGATTCGTACCATAGAGCTTTTGTCGGCACTTGATATGTTGAGTCTGGTGATATTGGTTATTATGCAGACTCTAAAGGCAATGCAGATGGCAATGCAAAACAGACTGCTGGAACAAAAAGCATTCGTAGATGCCCATACTGGACTGCCAAATAAAAATGCCTGTAATGAGCTACTTAATAAAAAAGATATAATTACAGATTCTACAGCATGCATAATGTTTGATTTAAATAATCTAAAAACTGTAAATGATACAATGGGACATTCCGCAGGAGATCAGTTGATATTGAATTTCGCAAAGCTTTTGTGCAGTGTCATTCCAGAAAAGGATTTTGTTGGAAGATATGGCGGAGATGAGTTTATAGCAGTTATTTATCATACGAGCGAGGCGGAAATTAAGGAGATATTAAAATCATTGTCAAGAGAAAAAGAGAGATTAAATAGTTGTGAAAATCAATTACCAATCGACTATGCATGCGGATGGGCATTATCCTCCGATGATATAGCGTGTACAATGCAGATGTTATTGGATGATGCAGATGCTTATATGTATAAGAATAAACAGTTATGTAAGAAATATAATTAGCGCTCAGCTCAGAGTAGATGAATCTTCTTAAATATAATCGATGTATGTGACGTTTGCGGATGGGAATATGATGAAGAGGAAGGTTATCCTGAAGGTGGTATTGCACCAGGAACAAAGTGGGAGGACGTTCCAGAAGATTTTGAATGCCCATTATGTAATGTTGGAAAAGATCAGTTTTCAGAAGTTGAATAAAATTCTGATTATTTAAATACGGATAGATAAACAAAAACCCTGGTGCGTGTGAGCAACAGGGTTTTTTATTGCGATAGTTTGTGATGATATCACAGAAAATGATTTACCTTTTGCTTATAATGTAACTACAAACAAAGTAAGGAGGTAGTCTAAATGAGATTAAAAGATAAAGTTGCAATCATTACGGGTGGAAGCCGTGGTATAGGATTTGCTACAGCTGATAAATTCTTGAAGGAAGGTGCTTCAGTTGTGTTGGCAGCAAGTTCACAGGAATCGGCAGATATTGCTGTAGATAAATTAAAAGAAAAATATCCCAATGCAATAGTTGCTGGAATTAGTCCAAATCTGGCAAGCATGGAGTCTGTCAGAAAGGCTTTTAAAGAGGCAACTGAAAAATATGGATGTGTCGACATACTGGTAAATAATGCAGGGATTTCAGAAAACACCTCTTTTATGGATTATACAGAGGAGACTTTTGATAAAGTCATGGATCTAAATGTAAAAGGAGTATTTAATACTACTCGTGTAGCTGCAGAATGTATGGTGGCAAGAGGCAAGGGGGTCATTCTCTCAACTTCTTCCATGGTGAGTATTTCTGGACAGCCAAGTGGGTTTGCTTATCCTGCGTCCAAGTTTGCAGTAAACGGATTGACTGTATCATTAGCAAGAGAACTAGGACCTAAAGGTATTCGTGTTAATGCAGTTGCACCTGGGATTACAGAAACTGATATGATGAAGGCCGTGCCAAAGGAAGTTATCGAACCTATGATTGAAAGAATTCCATTGCGTCGTCTTGGACAGCCAGAAGATATTGCCAATGCGTTTGTGTTTCTTGCTTCAGATGAGGCGAGTTACATTACAGGTGTTATATTAAGTGTAGATGGTATGGCAAGAAGTTAAGTTAATGAGGTATGCTGATGTAATCACGGAAAATAAATGAAATTAAGACTATAATAAATCTACAAAAAGAAAAAGATGAGGAGGACTGTAAAATGTCTGCTATTAATATCAATAAAAATAATTTTCAGAACGAAGTACTGAATTCCGATAAACCCGTTCTTTTAGATTTTTGGGCATCTTGGTGTGCACCTTGCCGCATGGTAGTACCTATTGTAGAGGAGATTGCAAGTGAGCGTAGAGATATTAAAGTTGGAAAGATTAATGTAGATGAAGAGCCTGAACTGGCAAATAAGTTCAGTATTATGAGCATTCCGACTTTAGTGGTTATGAAGAATGGGAAGATTGTACAGCAGGTTTCAGGGGCGAGACCTAAGAATGCGATTTTAGAAATGCTTTAGGGAGGTGTGCTAATGGGATTTTTTGATCTCTTTAAACAGTCGAATATTAATCAAGGCATAGAAGAATATAAAAGGACTGATGATGCAGTTCTGCTGGATGTACGTACACCGCAGGAATATCAGGAAGGACATATACCAGAAAGTAAAAATGTGCCGTTGCAGCAACTTGACAATATTGCTTCTGTAGCAAAGAATAAGGATATCCCACTGTTTGTATACTGTTATTCCGGTTCACGAAGCCGCCAGGCAACTGGGATACTGCAACGAATGGGATATTCTAAAGTAAATAATATCGGTGGCATTGCAGCTTACTCAGGAAAGGTGGAAAAATAAGATGAAGGTAATAATTGTAGGAGGTGTAGCCGGAGGAGCTACAGCCGCAGCAAGAATACGCAGACTGAATGAACATGCTGAAATTACTGTGTTTGAAAGATCCGGATACATATCCTATGCAAATTGTGGACTTCCATATTATATTGGAGACGTGATCACAGACCCGGAAGAACTTACACTACAGACACCAGAGAGTTTTTTTAAACGCTTCCGTATTAACATGAAAATTCATCATGAAGTTATCTCCATACATCCGGAACGTAAAACGGTTTCAGTGAAAAATTTGGAGAATGGTGAGATATTTGAAGAAAACTATGATAAGCTGATCCTTTCTCCAGGTGCAAAGCCAACACAGCCGAGACTTCCCGGAGTAGGTATTGATAAACTTTTTACACTTCGTACTGTAGAAGACACTTTTCGGATAAAGGAATATATAAATAAGAATCATCCAAAATCGGCTGTATTGGCAGGTGGCGGTTTTATTGGTCTGGAACTGGCAGAAAATTTGAGGGAGCTTGGCATGGATGTTACGATTGTCCAGCGGCCTAAGCAGCTGATGAACCCTTTTGACCCGGATATGGCATCCATGATCCATAATGAAATGAGAAAGCATGGGATAAAACTGGTACTGGGCTATACAGTAGAAGGATTTAAAGAAAAAGACAACGGAGTGGAGGTCCTGTTGAAAGATAATCCATCTCTTCAGGCTGATATGGTGGTGCTGGCAATCGGAGTCACACCAGACACAGTATTAGCAAAAGAAGCCGGTCTGGAACTTGGCATCAAGGAAAGTATTGTAGTGAATGACAGAATGGAAACCTCTGTACCGGATATTTATGCTGCAGGTGATGCAGTTCAGGTAAAACATTATGTTACGGGTAATGATGCGCTGATTTCTTTGGCAGGACCAGCCAATAAACAGGGCAGGATCATCGCTGATAATATTTGTGGCGGTGATAGTCGTTACCTGGGCAGTCAGGGAAGCTCCGTTATAAAAGTGTTTGATATGACAGCAACCACTACAGGTATCAATGAAACCAATGCCAAAAAGTCAGGATTAGAGGTAGATACAGTAATTCTTTCTCCTATGAGTCATGCCGGTTACTATCCTGGTGGAAAAGTGATGACCATGAAGGTGGTTTTTGAAAAAGAGACCTATCGTTTGCTTGGTGCTCAGATTATTGGATATGAAGGAGTTGATAAACGTATTGATGTGCTGGCAACAGCAATCCATGCAGGGCTGAAGGCAACCCAGCTGAAGGATTTGGATCTCGCATATGCACCGCCTTATTCCTCTGCCAAGGATCCTGTAAATATGGCAGGATTCATGATAGACAATATAGCAAAAGGTACCTTAAAACAATGGCATCTGGAAGATATGGATAAGATTTCTAGAGATAAAAGTGTTGTGTTGCTGGATGTGAGAACTGTAGGTGAATTTAACAGGGGGCATATGGATGGATTCAAAAACATTCCTGTAGATGAACTAAGGGAACGTATCAATGAAATTGAGAAGGGAAAGCCTGTTTACCTGATATGCCAGAGTGGGCTGCGAAGTTATATTGCCAGTCGTATTCTGGAAGGAAATGGATATGAAACATACAACTTCTCCGGCGGATTCCGCTTCTATGATGCAGTTGTCAATGACCGTGCGCTGATTGAAAAGGCATATGCATGTGGTATGGATTATTAAAAATAATCATAATATTTTTATAATTTTCTCGTAATATAAAAAGATCCCCCATTTATTAGAATGACTTTCATAATTCTGATAAATGGAGGATTCTTCTTTATATGTTACAGAAAAACAATTTTATGACCTTTGGAGTGTTTCCAGTCTTTTTGGATCAAGGATTGTGATTTTGCCGCGGGAGAGTTTGACGAGACCCTCGCCTTGAAAGTATCGAAGCATTCGAGTGATAACTTCCCTGTGGGAACCAAGATGATTAGCAATCGTCTCATGAGTGATTTTCAGCTCGTTTGTTCCTTCGATAGAGGTCTCTTCTAAAAGAAATGAAGCAACACGCTTATCCAAACTCTTCCACATGATTTGTTCAATCAGCCACATGACATCAGAAAAACGGGTGGCCATTAACTCATTAGTATAGTTTGCGACGGGAGCAGATTCCTTCATAATGCCCTTATAGATTTCAGCAGGGATGATCCAAAGATCAGTATCTTTTTCTGCTTCAATGGTTACTTCAAATTGAATGGAGCGTATGATACATGAGGCGGATAAAAGACACATATCCATATCGAACAGACGGTAAAGTGTAATCTCTCGTCCTTCATCTGAAAGTATGTAAGTTCGAAGCTGCCCGGATTTAACCAGTAATAATCCAGTACAATCCAGGTTTCCATTGTGAATGATTGTCCCTTTTTTTACATACTGTGTGATTAAATTGTCTGAAATTATTTTTTTCTGTGCTGTATTTAAGTCATTCCATAGTGGAAAACAATTTTCGAAGTTCATAACCGTTATCTCCTTTACGAACATAGTATACTTGCTTTTTTTAGATGCGTCAATTATATAACTGGCATATGCCATAAATAGAAATAAAAAGAAGTGTAATAAAGTAAATTATCTTTTCTGTGATATCATCACGGAAGCAAGCACTTATTTGGGGTATATTAAGTTCAAATAGGAGAAGGAGTTGAAAAATATGACATCTATAAATATAAATAAAGAAAAGTTTGGACAATTAATTCATAAGGAAAAACCGGTTTTGGTTGATTTCTGGGCACCTTGGTGTGGTTATTGCCGTAGAATTGGAGCGGCTTATGAAAAAATAAGTGAAGAATACAGCGATATTCTTATTGCTGGAAAAGTAAATATTGATGAAGAACCACAGATTGCAGAAGCTGAAAAGATTGAGATAATTCCTACGCTGGTTTTATATCGAAATGGAAAGGCAATAGATTCTATTGTTGCACCTGAATCAAAAATAATGATAGAGAATTTTATTAATGAAGCATTGGAAAAATAAAAGGAGGACTGCTGTATGAATGAAAATCATGTTTACGATATGATTATCGTGGGGGGAGGACCTGGAGGGTATACTTCAGCATTATACGCAGCCAGAGCAGGATTTGATACAATTGTTTTAGAAAAATTATCTGCAGGTGGTCAGATGTCATTGACCTGGCAGATTGATAACTATCCTGGTTTTGAAAATGGAATTGACGGATTTTCATTGGCAGAGAAAATGCAAAAACAGGCGGAAAAATTTGGCGCTAAAAGTGAATATGCTGAAGTTTTTAATATGGATTTAACAGGAAAGCTTAAGAGAGTAGAAACTAGTTCGGGAATTTATATTGGGAAAACAGTAGTGATTGCTACTGGAGCAAATCCAAGAGAACTTGGTCTCGCTAAAGAAAAAGAATTGATAGGTCATGGGGTTGCTTATTGTGCCTCCTGTGATGGCATGTTTTATAAAGATAAGATCGTGGTGGTGGTTGGTGGTGGAAATTCTGCTGTATCAGATGCTGCTCTTTTAAGTCGAATTGCTAAGAAAGTCATCATTGTTCATCGTAGAGATACATTACGTGCAACGAAAATCTACCATGACCAGCTGATGAAAACTGAAAATATAGAGTTTCGATGGAACAATACAGTAAATGAACTGATTTATGGAGAACGATTGACTGGTGTGCGGTTGAAAGATACAGTTACAGGAGAAGAAAACATTATAGAATGTGACGGCCTGTTTGTGAGTATAGGAAGAAAACCGACAACAGATTTTTTAGATAATCAGATAGAACTGGATAATAAAGGATATATTGTGGCAGGTGAAAACACTGAAACGAGTATTCCGGGTGTTTATGCTGTAGGAGATGTCAGAACAAAGTTACTTCGTCAGATAGTAACAGCAGTGGCAGATGGTGCTATGGCAGTACATATGGCAGAAGAGTATATGGAGAAATAATAATCAGAATTTGAATAGTGAACTTTTTATACTGAAATATGTACGATTTCAATAATGACATGAACTTATGGGAACGTATTGCGGATACTTTGTGAACTTTATCCTGATACAATGATTATGCTGATGAAAGAAGGCATAGATAACTGAATACAAGAAAGAGACGAAAGCCTCAGTAGTTAAGAAAAAAACTACTGGGGCTTTTTTTCGTGCCTGAATTTCTCGGCCAATAACTGCGGGGATGTCCCGGCAGGATAAAGGTGGAGCAGGCATGATCCTAAACAGAGGTCCGCCTTCTGAATTTGAAACGAGCAACAAGATTTCAAATTCAGGAGGAACGGATATGTATATTCAACACCCATATTTTTATGAAGGAAAGTACTACGCAAATATTGATGGAGAAATGATCGAGATTACAAAATTGATTCTGAAACGGTCAAAAAGGGCTTTACTACACCAATTTTACACCAAACACATACCAAGATGTAAGAAGATATAAGAAAATACATAGAGTTATGAAATAGAATAGAAATATCTCATAGTGATAAATATCTCCAAAAATCCAGTAAAAACATATAATTTTTATAATTTCAACAAAATTTCACAAAAAAATGTAAATACCACTTGTGTTTTTGAATAATATGCACTATAATATCACATTTACGATTTTATCCCGTAAAATCAAGGGAAAACGGGTGTTAAACAGGTGTAACTACACCAAATTTACACCACAGAATATAGCATTACATCTATAACAATAACAGAACATTTAAACATCTGAATAAGTCCATGTACTTTTATAACAACAGGTACGTGGGCTTATTTTAGTGCTTAAAAATATTGTCAAAGAAATGGTGATTTCATAGAACAAAAACAAGGAGGAAATGACAATGAACAAAACAATATATGAAGCAGAATTTACCAAAATGGTGCATGATAAGATGAGAGAAGATAATAGATTCAAAGTATATGAGAGAATACCAAAAAATAGGATAGGTGGAGATTACTGGAATACATACTGGACAATCCGTTATATGCTTCGCACTATGACAGATATTTTAGAAAATGGAGATAAACTGGTATTATTAGGATACTTCACTGTAAAGCCTAAATTTTATAAGGAAAGAACAGCATGTTCTGGAATGGAAAGAACAGGAAAAAATGTGTATGAGATTCCAGAAAGATATAAGGCAAAGTTTAAATCTGGTACTGTGTTAAATCGTGCTTGCGAAGCGTATGGAGATTATCTCAAAGAAGAAGCAAATAATAAAGATGATGAATACGAAGAAGGAGAAGAAGAGTAATGAGATGTAAAGATTGTGAATATGTAAAATGCTATGCTGTCAATAAGAAGATGTATTATTGTGATAATAGAAATAGAGTAAATTTGATGGGTAAACTGGGCGAGGATAATTTACCTGAGACAAGTCCTGAGTGGTGTCCAATGGCTGATAGGACAATTGCTGCTGTTGAAAATATTACAGATGGGAAAGGATTAGAGAAGTAATGGAATCAAACAATACAGAAATGAAGATGCAGTATATTCTTGATGAAAATAAAAATCTGGCAGAGATACCACTAACAGATATGCTACCTGTAGAGCATCCGATTAAATGTAAATTAATCAGTGCATTTGAAGTATTTGTAAGAGTACCGCAGACAGAAAACTATTGGATTTCTAATTACGGAAGAGGTGTAAATAACCATAGAAACCCAAATATGAACAAATTCTATGAGCATAAGCAAGGAAAATGCCATTATACTATTTATGAAGTGTGGCGAACACCAGAAAAAATCAGAGGGAAACTAACAGGCAAAATCATAGTTGAAACCACTAAGAGAGAAACCAGTCCAGAAGAGTTAGTAGCAAAATGCTTTCTGAAACAATATAGAGGCAGAGGTAAGGTCTGGCATAAGAATGGTGACTTTGATGATAATTGGTATAAAAATCTGATTTATGTTACTGGCAAAGATTTCATAAATCTTAAAGCAGATAAGATTACATGGCAGGAGTTAAACTATGAGCAGGAATATATTGAGTATGTCAACAATGCCAAGAATCAAGCAATGATTGCGTATGGTTCTATTTCCAGTCGATGTAAAGGTGAAAATAACAGTGAGAGTGCGCACAAGTGTTATGATGATGTTGAATTGTGTCAAGAATGGAAAGATTATCCGCAGTTATTTGTCAAGAGATACTTGGAATTATATTATAAAGTACCAGGCGAATCAATGGCTGTAGACAAGGATTTATTTGGTAATGGAAGCAAGGTATATTCTCCAGAGACAATCTGTATTCTGCCACAAGGCTTAAATACATTACTTGCCAACAGTAAAAAGCATTATAAAGATGGGGAAACACCAAACAATGTGCTTCCTCTTGGAGTAAGATATAATGGTAAAGTCAATAAATATTACGGACAGATTACTTATTTTGGTACAGAAGATATAATTGATTTACCATATAGGGATACAATAGAAGAAGCATTTGCAGATTATAAGAAGTTCAAAGAATATGACATTGCAATTACGGTGTCAAAATACAGAGATAAGATACCAGAATACATATATGAGAAACTGCTTACGGTACGAGTAGAACCGTATTAATATATTATAGGCATATCAGGGAGCACAATCCTTGGTATGCCTATTTTTTTACGTTTTATATGGCTGCTGCCGAGCGGTACTCTTTAATGTAAAACTACCGCCCCTATAAACACGTATATTAAATTTTAAGAACGAATGATGCACACATGAGAAAATCTTCATACGCTATATAAAAATTCATTATAAAGCGAAATACAAGCTTTGAGAAGCATTCTGAGAACATGATATATTATCATAAAGGTTGATCTTCATCAGAAGGAACATAGACACAAATATCCTGTATTTGACAGTGCAGAATACGGCATAAGTCATTGACTGTCTTCATAGAAATGTCTTGGTTATGTTTAAGACGATGCAAAGTGCTATGAGACATATGATGCTTGCTTGTCAAAGTATACCAGTTTTCATTTGTTTTCTTTAATGTTTCCCAGAATGGGCTGTAATCTATCATGGCTGTTCCTTTAAAGATATTTGATATTATTATCATAAAATAGATTCTTATACTTGAATATCTTCGTAATAACGAATATAATGTAAGTATTACAGAAATGTGATAGTAAGTACGAAATGTCGAACAAATTTGACAAAAAGAATTGCATATTACATATAGCAGTAGTATAATCAAATTGTGAATTTTATGTGAAATGTTTATACAATCAAATACGGCATAGCCAGAGAAATCTGGTGACGCAAAACTACAGGGTCTAAGCGAATGTATGACAGCCAGTTGCAACTATGATAATTAAGGCATTGCTTCAAGTATGTTTGGGGTAATGTCTTTTTTATATACAAAAAGATCAAGGGGATATGAACATGAAGAAGAAAACAAAATTATTAGCAATGTGTATGGTAGCTTCATTATCAGTAGGGACGCCAGTGATAACATGGGCGAGTGATACTGAAACAACTGAGCAGAAAAGTGGTGAATCAGATTCAATAAGTATATCTGAAAAAGGTGCAGAGACATCAATATATGAAGATAAAAAAGTAACAATTAAAATGGATTCGGCAGAATATACTTTAGATGCTTCTGATATCATATTAAATATGTCTATAAAAAATTCGTATCCTAATATTTTGACGCTGAAAGTACAAGATGCTAAAGTTGATGATACAACTGTTGCATTTCAATGGGATTCTAACGACTATAAGGCAGGAACATCTTTTTCTTCTGCTTGGTATATTATGCTTGAAACTTTACAAGAAGTAAATAATACGGACTTTAAACAATTGTCATTTACTATGGTAGGGACGTTGAATGATGGTACTGAATTATTAAAAAAAGAAATTACCATAGCGAGAGAAGCTTTCAAATCTGTTATGGATGAAGATGATGAAGAAACATCTGACTCTGAAAGTACAGATTCAAATAATGCTACATCAGAAGCAACAGAAGAAAAGTCTGATGCAAAAAGTGATTCTAACAAAGACAGTTCTGATGGTATAGAAGAAAGACTTTCTGCTCTTGAAGAAAAACAAGCATCTCAGAACGAATCTGATAAAGAGACAGTACAGGAAGAAACCACACCTGCTGCTGATGCAGAAGAGGAAAAAGCCAAAGCTACAGAAGATGAAGACAAGTCAAATGAAAATATACAGAAAACTTTAATTCCAGACCAATATATTGAAAAAGAAGAGGTGTTTGGAGACGATGGTAAGTTATCTTTTACATATCAATATGAATATGATGACGAATATCGGTTAATTGAGAAACAATGTGTATATCCAGATGGTACCGTAAACAATGATGAAAAGTACACATATGATAAAGATGGCAATAACATTAGAATAGATCATGAGGACAATAAAGATTCAAGCTATTCATATTATACAATTCATAAGTATAAAGGCGATGACTTAATAGAATCAACCACGTATAATGTTGCAGATGATAGTGTAAAATATACAACGTCTTATTCATATGATGATAAAAATCGTTTATGTCAAGAAAAATTTGAAAATATCGAATATGATAATCAAGCTACCACAAATTATTTTTATGATGATAACGGCAATATTATATATAGCGAAAGGGACAATGAAAGATATGAAGATTACACGTATGATGCAGATGGAAATCTTATATCGCAGACGAGAAACGATGGTACAAGAACTGAGTGGAAATATGAAAATAATATAAAAATAGAAGAAACCTTTTATCACAAAGGGGATTTCTTATATACAAGTAAACTGGAATATGCTAGTACTAGTCCAAGTGCTGCTGTAATTAATGATATAGAAATAATAAAAGTAGTACAACAGGCTCTAAATGATATGGGATACGATTGTGGTATTCCTGATGGTATAGTTGGAGATGGAACAAAGAATGCTGTAAAGAGTTATATGGAAAATAATGGAAAAGCTTCCAAAGGTGAAATTACAGAAGAATTAGTGGGAATGTTAAACGTAAATGACGAGATTAAAAGTGCAAAAGAATTATCCAGATATCGTACAGATATTAGTTATGAAATGCTCATGAGAAATCCAGTCGATTATATAAATACACCAGTAAAGTTCTCTGGTTCTGTTGTCCAAGTGATTAATGAAGGAGGGGGAAACAATATTAGACTGGCAATTAATTCAGATTCTAGTCAAACAATTTGGTGTTCTTATTCAAGACTAGATATGAGCGGCAATTTGATGGAAGGAGATCAAGTTACGGTGTATGGAATTGCAATGGGAACAGAAGATTATATAGCAATTTCAGGTGAGAAAATTACACTGCCAACTATTACTTGTGAAAGAATGGATACATCTTTTGGAACATTTGAGAAATTCCCAGGATTTTAATATTCTAAAAATTTTTATTTGAAAATAAAAGGAGAACTAATTACATGAGAAAAGTAAGAAAAGTATTATACGTTTTGATTTGTGTAATCATGGTTGGATGTATGATAAATGTAAGCAATATACAGGCTTCAACTTCATCAAAAATCTCACCCCCTAAAGTAGTATTAGTAAAAACTACAGGAACTTCTGAAATCCGAATTAAATGGAAAAAAGTAAATGGTGTTTCTGGTTATAGAATCTATAGAAAAAATGATAATAGTGGTTGGAAAGCAATAAAAACAGTTAAAGGTGAAAATGTAACGGCTTATACGGATAATGGTTTAAATCCTGGAAAACAATATTTTTATACTGTGAAAGCATACAAGAAAGTATCAAATTCAAATGTTTGGAGTAAAGCGGGTAAGGAGCTTTTTGCAGTAACTAAGATGGAAATGCCACAAATTAATGATATTGATTATGGTCATCGAACAGGAACCGTAGATATATCTTGGAGTAAAAGCAATGGTGCTCAATATTATGAAATTTTATTCAAAACCCCAAATAGCAAGTGGAAGATGGTTGAAAAAAGCAATGGATTAAATGCCAAGCAAGTCCCATCTACCATGGGAGAAAATTTATATGCGGTACGTGCGTGTGTTAAGTACTCTGGAAAGGTATATCGCAGTGGATATGATAAAAAAGGAACAGTATTTCAATATGATGAATATGGAAATCCTAACGTAGATTATTCGGTTTTTGATATCATAAATCCAGAGACCACGCAAATTGAGATGAAAAAAGGCGAATATTATGAATTAAAAATAGACAGTGATTTGGATAAATTATCATGCTCTGATAATAATTCAAATATAACTGATTCCTATTTTAAGGATGCAACAGACAGCGATTATTTGTTGAAAATTCACGCAATAGGAACAGGAACTGCGACAATTCATTTATATGGTACAGACTATCCTAATGTTTACAAAAACATTACAGTTGTTGTAGAAGAAGATAATAATACTCAATTAGTAATGGCTGCTATGGGTATTCAAAAAGCATATAACTCGGCTAAGTTTCCATCTTCTTTACATATAAGAAATATTGCATATGAGGAAAGTTTTAGAAATGGATACGGTGATAATATCAGTAGATTAGTTGTCCATGCTTATGCTAAAAATTCATTTGGTGGTTATGGAGATATTTATTCAGTAGTAATTCGTTCTAAAACAAATACACATTATTCTAATGCATTTGAATATAATGGATATTACTATACAACATCAGCATTTTCTCATAATCCAGGTATGAATGGAGTATGGGTGAACAATAAAGCGGCAGTAAATATGTGGAAATATTTATACGAGAAGAATTTTGAAATCCCATATGATTGATGATTGCGGCAGGCATTCAGGAAGAATACATTAAACTACAAATTTTACAATAAAAGGGGTAATCACTATGAAGAGAATGAAAAAGTTTATAGGCATTTTATTATTTGTTCTGACGTTTGGACTTGCAAGTACAATAACGATTCCGCAAATTGGAACTTGCGTTGATGTACAGGCAGCAAATCCTTTTATACAGAAAAATGTTAGTTATTATTTATATGAAAATCAAAGACCGTCTGGTGGTTTTATCATTGTTTATGATCCTCTTCCAAACGGCAAGATATCTAACATTAAAAATTCCAATCCAAATGTTGTCAAAGTCGAATTAGATGAGCAGTTTGGAGCTATAAGGGTGAATGTTTTAAAGGAAGGGACTTCAAAAGTTTCTTTCCGATATGCGAGAAAAACTTTTACACAGAAGATTACAGTAGTGAAATATGAAGATCCTTGTAAATCATTTAAAATAGGAAGTACGAATTATACTAAATATTTTAAAAAATCCAGACACTTCAATCATAATAATCGAAAGAAAGATATTACAGCAACTATAAAGATAGTACCGAAAAAAGGATGGAAATTAACCAAGATAGAAGTACAGAATATGTATGATGGTACAAAAAGAGTAAAAAATAATTCAAAAGTAACCTTATCCATTAAAGGGACAGGAACAGGTTTATATGCTTATTTTAAGAATACTAAAACAGGAGTTGTGCAAGTGTTAAATCTTGGATATGGTAGTGGGAATTTCCCAAATAGAAATTATTATGATTGAGTAGTAAAGCAGCAGACGTTCGGAACATTCAAATTTTACCCGTATCATGAGAATTGAACACATCACGCCCTACACGCCACACGCCCTTTCTACAGAAATGTAAACCACCCGGGGGTGTGTCTCCCCTATGTCCTGGTACTTCAAACATTTCCAGAGCAGACAGCAGAGATAGCACAACACAGCACCAGAGACAGCACAACAGCACCAGAGACAGCACAACAGCACCAGAGACAGCACAACAGCACCAGAGAATACACAACAGCACCAGAGAATACACAACACAATAAACAGTATTCCATCATGTGACCGCCAGAATACAAAAATCTTATAAGCTTCTGACCATCCCACCAGACAGCATGGAGAAATAGCAAAGCCCCTATTGCTTGTGGAGATGGACAGAGAACACCAGACAGAAACAACAGCGGATCACAGGAGAAGATACAAAAGTATAACCGTCCAGAGATGGACACGACAACACACAACACACTTAATATAAAAAGGCTAGGAGAATCACACACATAATTCTCTTAGCCTAAATTTTTTCTGTACTGGATAGTATTACAAATAATAATATATAATAAATATCAGATAGTAAGAAACACAATAATACAATCGGAATAATATAACAGAATCACCAGACACAACACCAAACATAACAGCACCAGAAAACAAAAATCCTCACAGAGACAGCACAGAACCTTCACAGCAACACAATAGAAAGCTACGCCCCAGATAACCAGACAGCAGACACAGAGAAAGCGCACAGATACAGAATAGCATGAGACAACAGCAGATAGCAAATTGCTTTATGATCTGGCACACTGGCAGAGAATCATATAGACACTTGCTCAAGGTTCTGTCATTGCTCTGTGACCCTGTCAATGTGTCAAATGTGCCTTGCTTCATTCAGTCACACATCACATAACTGACATACTGATATATACTATTATACATAATACATACATTATACACTGCACTGCACTGTACGATACATACTATTATATACACTATATATACTATACCTGCACACACTGTTATATACTATACTATATAGTATAATGCATATATACTCATGCGCTCATATACTCTGATGCTACCACACCATCACATGATCTGTTATTACTCCATAAAGATATACACATCACACCTGTATATGCGTCACCTTCTGCCATGCCTTATATTATAATATATCATACATATATAATCTGATTCAGAAGCAGGATAGACAACAGCAGACATACGGCAGAAGGACATAAAAAAGAAGCGGTATATTTCAACCGCCTCTGTATCATTTACCAAGGATATAATTGACTGCTTTCTCTGCTCTACTGCTTGCAGATACGATAAACTTGTTATCATTCTTCAAAACCTGTAACCAGTTCTGTATATATGCTGTTGAGTTCTTAAAGGTCTGAGGTGTTTCAATTCCTAACATATTCATGAGTGAAGCACTTCCAATCTCTGCAACTAATTCTTCTTTGCTATAGGTTTCGCTTCCAAAACTTGCAATGGCTCCTGTTTCCAATCTGTCGAGTCTACTTTTATGTCCTGTGCTATGTGTCAGTTCATGAAATGTTGTGCTGTAATACTCATTGATATTTTCATACTGTTCTTTCATTGGTACAACTACTCTGTCACAGGATGGGCTATAAAAGGCTTTATTGCTTGGCAGTTCTTTGAAGTCAAGATGTTCACGATTCACATACATTGTGATGATCTTGTCTGCTTCTTCTATTGGCTCAACCTCTTTAAATGGTACTTCTAAAGGTTTCACACCTTCCACCTGTGAGATATGAAAGACGTTATAATATTTTAATACAGGTATCTTTCTGACTTCCTTTTCTCCTGTCTCTTCGTTTGTTTCTTCTTTCTGGTATATCTTCCAGAATACAACGATTTCTGATTTCTCACCTTTTTTAATATGTCCACCTAAGTCTGACCACTGTTTAAATGTTGCATATGATCCAGAATGTTTCAGAAGAATCTGATTGATAATGCTGTAAGGTTTCTTTGTAATTCTGTTGTATGCTCCTGATCTAACTCCTGTCCAAGGACGTTTCCAAGGGATGTTCCCTTTTTCCAGTTCTGCAATAATTCTATCTGTTACCATTTCATATACATTTTCTTTTGTTGTCATAACTAATAACCTCCATCTTTTGTGCATCTTTTGTTTGGTTCTGTTCTTTTTGATAAGGTTATTATATACCCTAAAGATAGTGATGGTCAATATACAATATCACTAGATTTAGGTATGCTTTTTTATATAAAATGTAACAATATTTAGGGTATAAAAAAAGAAAGAACACATATAAATATGTTCTTTCCTATTTTTTTGCACCTCGTTCTGATGTGTCTGAATATCCTTCTAGGTCTTTCACACATTCAAGTAAATCACCTGGTTGACAATCTAATAACTTACACATTTTGTCTAAAACCTTCATATCTATAGATTCACCATTTAAACCATTGTTTTTAAATATTTTTGTAATGGTTGCTGATCCCAGTATTTTTTCTTGTTTTAATTTATATTGAGAAAAACCATTTTCTTTTAATTTAAGAACTAACTTTTCATAACTAATCATGCACTTCACCTCTATGTAATTTTACCATATATTTATATAAAAATCAACTAT
This sequence comes from Blautia sp. Marseille-P2398, assembly GCF_964240315.1. Classification (NCBI taxonomy): domain Bacteria; kingdom Bacillati; phylum Bacillota; class Clostridia; order Lachnospirales; family Lachnospiraceae; genus Blautia; species Blautia sp. Marseille-P2398. The sequence goes on along the minus strand of NZ_CAXSTD010000003.1, from coordinate 223,163 downwards.
ACCCTAGACATTGTGCAGAGTGAATAAAACGTGTGCCAAAACATACCCTAAACATTGTGATATTTGTCAATAGACATCACTACATCTAGGGTATATAATAAACTCATCAAATGAAACACAGCAACACACAAGAGCAACAGCGAAGGGTGAAAATGAAGTAGCGAAAGCACACCAGAGACACTCACATAACATTGGATAAGGGTAAGCAAAGATACATAAAGTTATCGAGATTGGTTTAAGACCTGCCAAGGCTGATGCTCCTACAAAAAAAGAAAATCAAATTTCAGGAGGATAAAGAATATGTGTAGAACAATGAAAGAATTACAGACAATCTCAGAAAGAATCTATGAACTTGAACAGAAGAAAGCTAAAAAGAAAAAAGAGATGGATGCTCTTGAAAAAGAAATTAAAGAACTGAAAAGTGAGACTTCTTCCTATATGAAGAAACGTCAGAAAAACGAATTAACAGTTGCAGGTCTGACAGTTCTTTTCACAGCATTTGTAAGATCTTCTTTTGATAAAGATGCATTCATCGAAGAAAACGGTGAAGAAAGCTATAAAAAATATTCAAAGAATATTCCAGTTGAAAGAGTCACTGTAAAAGTTGCAAAGAGTAATTAAATAATGAGTGGTCATAGCCACTATAAACAGGGCTTTAAGCTATGAGCGTTCCCACTCTTACAGGGTGGGAGGTAGTCAAAAGAACAGGAGGACAACAGACAATGACAACAACAAAAATTACAGCCCATACATATGTATGTGAATTACCAGATATGATTCAGAATCAAATTCTTGCAGAATGTGAAGAGACTTTCAAAAGTCTTGCTTTTCCAGTAGACATTGAAGAACAACTTGAAAACGTTAAAGGCTGTAAGATGTGTGACATTGAGGACACAATTGATGTTCAAAAGTATTATACAAGATCATAATCCACTGATGAGTCTTTGAGAATTAAGACGAAACTCCCCATATAAGGGAGTCTGGATAACATAAATCAAATTCGCTGTCCTAACGGCATAACGGGGAGAAAGAGGACTAAATGAAAGCAAAATCAATCAAGACAGTAGAAGTAAAAGAAATCGGAGCCATTAATCTGAATAACATTGAAGCAGTCAATGGGAATCTTCTGGTACATATTCCAATTTCACATGCAAATGAAGGTTTAGAAGATCTTGTGAATAAGTTGTACAAAGACTTTCTTGAGAAGCATCCAGACGTTGACGAAGAAGAAATCTGTGTTGATGTGAATGTACAGTATACTTTCGGTGGATGGATTACAGGGATTAATTCAGATTTTATTCTTGACATTTATCTCTGGCAGGAATCAAACGAGGATGTAGTAGAAGATTACGATGATATTCCGCTTTACTTAGGCGAAGAGGGAACACGTACAGTAAAGAAACTTATCTGGGATGCACTTGGCAAAATGCTTCTGAACATCTAATCATATGGCTGTGCTATCGGCATGACGGGCAAGGAGGACATACAGAAGTGAAAGACAATAAGAAACTTAGAAGAATCACATTGATACTTCTGATTGTAAAGCTTGTATGTGACGTTATATCACTTATTAGCTATCAGAGAAAGGATGATTCAACCAAACATTAACAGATAAGTAACAGGGAGGACGGAAACCATGAGAAGAACAGAAACAGTGATGACCTATGACCAGTGGGAGCGCAGATTTAAGAGACAAGTAAAAAGATATGTCAAGAGGAAATTAAATAGAGCATTTATGTATCTGGTTATGTTCTTCCTGATTACAATGCCTATCTGGATGTTTATAGATTACATCTTGAGAGGGTATTGAAATATATTCCTTCTGGAACATTGGAAAGGAAACAGACATGAGAAAACTTGCATGTAAAAACGGAAACATTGTTTATGTTGGAACGCAGGAGGAAGTCAGAACAATACATCATGCTATGTATCGTGCATGGCTGAAAGATAAAATTCAGATAACACCAACAGGTTATTTTACATATGAACGTATTCGTATTGAGGGATTCAATCTGATTCAGGGGATATTACTTGATAAGAGAGAAGGATATTTTGATCCTATGTCATTTGATGAAATCATGGAAATGTTCATCAATGGAAAATTTAGAACCTATTAGACAGCAATGGAAATAAATCAGAAAGGAAGCGTGAGCAGAATGAGTAAGAAAGACAATAAAGAACTGGAAAATACAAAAGTCACTGGAACATTTGTAGTGGAAACAGATCATGGCATTGTGACTAATATTGCATATAGTGCCATCATGCAGCCGAATGTTAAATTCAGCGGAAAACCTATGAAATGGTTTGATGATACTAAACTGTTAAAGAAGAAGTAAAACGGAAAGCGGTCATTTTTGACCGTTATTCGTTCAGACAACACAACATAAGGGATGGGAAAATATAAGAGCGTGAGAGCCAAATTATTCCAGTAAAGAGCGGAAAGAGTGATGGAAAATGAAGCAGTCACCTAAATATGCAGGAAAATGGGACAAGGATAAAAGAAATCTGAATAGTTACTTTCATTTCAATGATGGAAACTATGCGGAAATAGATGAGTGCGTAGAAAGTTTTGATTTTAGACGTTGGCTCAAGGAAACAGAAATATGTAAAGGAATCTGATAAGAGAATAACATGAGCGAAGATAAGAAACTGAATGAGGTCATCAGAGTGAAGAAACGTCCAAGTAATTTTGTAATGATGGATAAGACATTTCTGGAAGATGATAGATTGTCTTATAAGGCAAAGGGATTATTGGCATATCTGCTCAGTAAACCTGATGACTGGAAGGTGATAGTTGGGAACCTTGTAAACAGTTCTAAGGACGGAAAAGCATCTGTATATGCAGGACTTAAAGAGTTAAAGGAATGCGGATATTACGAGAAAGTACCTGTTAGAAATGAGCAAGGAACCCGTATCATCAGATGGGAAAGTACAGTGTATGAAGTGCCGATTTCTCTACTTACCGATTTTCAAGAAGTAGATAATCAAGATAAAGGAAATCTATATCAAGAAAATCGGGAACGTAATAATAATTATTATACTAATAATAATATTACTAATAATCATAATACCAGTCTGTCTATAAATGATGGGACAAGCCAGTTGAATAAAACGCTTGATGCAATCCATGAGAATATTGGCTATGAGCAGTTTAAGCAGACATATCCAGGTGATATAGGATTGATTGATGAGTTTGTTAATGTGATGCTTGATGTGCTTCTATCTGAGGGTGGTGTGATCCGAATAAACGGGGAAGTAAAGTCAAGGGAACTGATACAAAGTCAGATTGCCAAGTTGGAATATGCTGATGTGGAATATGTCATGATGCAGTTTAAACAGCAGAAAGAGCGTATCAAGAAGAAATCACAGTATATTCTATCCATGCTGTATCAATCACGCTTGGAGAGAAACGCACACTATACAAACTGGGTACAGTCAAATGAGTGAAATCATCACTGTGACTGATACATAAAGATTATTGCAACAATGCAGCAGAGAACATATGGGAGAATAATTGGTGGTATTCTCCCTGTACAATACCATATAGAGAGGAAAATTATCATGAGATCAGAAGATCAGAGAATCATTGAAGAAATCACAAACAAAGCAGTAAAGAATGCATTAGCGGAAATGGAACAGGCAAAACCTAAACCTATAACCACAACATTAGGATATATGAATGTAACATCAGCGGAAATAGATAAATCAAGTGGAATGGAATTTTATATTAATGTTTCAGAAGTATCTGATGCATGGATAGAAGTTATCCAGAGGGCTGTTTATATTGACAAATTTAATAACAAAGAAGCCAACAGATATGGTGCTGATTGGTGTGATGCAGGAGTGAATACATTAATACGTTTACATGTAACAATTAATCCTAGTTGGAAAGTATCTATACGCTTGGAAGTTTACTATGAAGATAAGGAAAAGGATTACATGTTTGGAACAGTATATTTCAAAGTTAACATTGCTGATGATGTTGCATTAAAGGAAATTATTGTTGATGCAATCAGAAGCAGATTGTCTCAGTAAATAAGATAGGAAACAGAGAAACATATACATATGGGAGAATGCTTGACTGTGTTCTCCCCGTACATGAACAGGAGGATTAAGAAATGGCAGTAAAATATCCAGAATTTAATGAATTAAAAAAGGAATCAGCATTTGACTGGTCAGTAAAATCAGAGGGCGAAGATTTTAAAACTAATAAAGCAATTATCAGATTTGATATGTTCACTCAGAACAGAAAAGTAAGCATCTCAAATGATATGAAGAAAGCTATCTTGACACTGTTAAAGAAGTATGTAGATGCAGAACAGACATCATATGCAGATGTAACCATTAATGTAGAGTTGCAGAAGGTATTTGATCGTAATAGCAAGCGGAAACCTAAAACGGAAATCTATTATATTCTGTGCGTAACTGTTAAGAAAATGAATGGCGAAACTTGTAATCTGAAAAATACAATGGAAATTCACAATGTAAAAGGCTCTGGATTATTATATAAATCCTGCAAGATTTATGCATATGATTCGTTGAAACAATTTATTCTTAAATAAAGATGGAGGTGCAGCAGACGTGATTGTATTGACTAACGGACAGCATTATATTACTACGGACGCTTCTGGAAAGATTAAGAAGATACAGGACATTGAGAAAGCACAGACATTCTCTTCATGTAATGTCGCAATGCAAAAAGTGATACACAATCCAAAAAAATGTAAAGGTTTTTTCCCATATGATACAGATGATTTCATGAATGATCCGCTTGCTGATAAAAATGCTACTAAAAAGATAAAAAGAAAAAACTATACTGCTTATGAGAGGGAAATGATTTATCGCAAAGGTAACTGTAAATGTTATCTGTGTGGAAAAGATTTACTACTGTCAGAAATGACATTAGATCATGTAGTGCCATTGGCTAAGGGTGGAGCGGATTGTTTAGAAAATCTAATGCCATGCTGTAAAGAATGTAATCAATGGAAAGCAGATAGCTACTCAGGTGATTTTGGGAATAAGATAAGCAACATATACATGCACCAGATGAATGATAAGATTGGAAATAAGTTCATGTGGAGATTTGTAAAAAGGTATCTGGATAAGCAAATGACAGAGTTATACAGTAGAGCATAGGATCAAGCAATTCATAGTATAATAGCAGGAATTAAAAGCATAGATAATATATATTAATTCATGCCAAAATAGTAGGAAATAAACTATTCTTTGTGATATCTGACAGTATTGCAAGGAATAGTTTTACTACATATGGTATATAGATATGGGATATTATGCAAACTTCGAGAAAAGTCAGTAATAGCAAGGGATTATAGGATATTTCATAGTAAATTAGTAGGAATTAATAAGGCGAAAAAACTGACTGCGTTAAAAATACAATGAAAAACGAAATTAAATACGAACTATTCCACGTAGTATTTGTGTATTGCAGAAAGATAGAAAAAGTGCTGAAAAGCCTTGATTTATAAGGCTATCTGGGATTTTACAGTTTATAAGAAATAGTTTGATAACCAAAGTAAATATCAGGGATTATAGTTCGTGATTAAAATATTTTTGAGTTACAAGAGAGTGACAGTACACAATATATAGTATACAAAACACAAATCATACACAATATATAGCATACCAGAAACGAATTACATACAACATACGCATATAAAACACAAACATCATCCCTGCTGCAACATCAACACATTATTATTCCTGCTTATAATAATTGTCACCAAGTGACAACCGATGTGAAAAAATAGCTCTTCTCCAAATGGAGAAAAGCGAAATAGTAACGTTTTGGTAGTTTTACCAGAACGAGTAAAAGGGTTCTCCAAATGGAGAAACCTTTAAATAAAATTCAGTCAAACGGACAGAATCAGTTACACCAATTCTGGTGGAAGCGATTGAGACAAATCGCCTTTACCAAATTTGGTAAACCTGATTGACTGAAAATCAAGGTGTGACAAAATCGTCATAGGATGATAAGTGGACTTCCCCTAAAATTGGTGTAAGTCCAAGTGAAACAGATTCCCCCAATTCTGGTGGAAACTGTAAATAGCCTTTGCAGATTTCTTCAAAGCCTTTACCAAAATTGGTAAACCCTATTAGTGAACAGTTTTCGCAGATTTCTTCAACAACTGTCGATTCTAAAAATAAAATTGATGTACGTGCTAAATTAGCAGAAACAGCGGGTGTATCAACTGATACATACTTTAAAGGAAAGAAGATATTGGATTCAAATAATGAGAAACTAAAACAAGAAGTTCTTTCAGGTGAAAAGAGCATCAACGCAGGATATAAAGAATTAACTGGAAAAAAGAGAATCAGTATATATAACCGTTTCCAAATTTGGAAACGCTGCATAACGAGAATTGTGATCACATCTGACTCCACAAAACTGTGTAGTGAAACAATATTCAAATCTGAACCTGATTCCCAAATCTGGGAACGCTGCATCAGTTCACAGAAATACTATAGCAGTCATTCTATGAACAAATAACAACCATAGCATCACCAAAAGAGAAGAATCTATATAGGAAACTATTAACTATCCAACAGAACAGGAGAATACAAAATATGAAATTGATTGACGGAACTGTAAAATTAAATAAAAAAGTTATTACCAGTACATTCCTGTTACATGATGCTATATTGGCGTATACAGGTTTATGTATAGCAAGGTCACAACTTGATAAACAATATTGCTTGTGTATTTCCATAGAGGATATAGCACATTATTTAGGATTCAAAAAAATTAAGTGGTATGCATTGCATAGAATCAGTAGAGGATTGAAAAATCTACAAGAAAACAACATTATTACAGTTGACGAACCTAAAAATAAAAAAAGGTTAAGACATCATTACAAAGAGAAACTATTTCCTAGGTTAGAAAATTATTATTTATACGAAAAAGAATTATATGCAAAATCATATATTGATATTCCGATATCATCTATTAATATCCTTATGTATTCAAATGAGAAAGTAAAAGAATGTATTCCGTTACTCAGATACTTTATTGTCCTTATTGGAGCAGGTGGATATTATGCATCTGACAGAGAAAGGCTTACTCATCAATATGCAGGAATCTTATCACCAGAAATTTGTCATAGATATAATCAATTTTTGGAGAATATAGGAATAATACAAAAGGATGCTTCTTCTGATATGTGATTAAGGAAAACTTGGAAAGCGGATCAAGGAATTGGAAAGATTGTATGGAATTAAAGTTGGAAAACCTAATTACGAAAAAAATTCGCAATTAAAGACCCAAGAGCATTTAGCTTCAGATATGGGAATGGATGTCCGTACCCTTCAAAATTACAAACTTCTTGCAGACATGATTCCTGAAATCAAGAACAATTGGACAATTTGTCCAGTACTGGATTTCAGTATGTGACATTTTGTCAAGCACTCAAACAGTATTCACACTAGATGGTAAAAACTATATCTGTATTCGCCCTAATGGAGAATACTATAACAGGTTATCGTCATTCACAACGAAAACTATATAGGTATTCGTCCTGATGAAGAAAAACATATATATCATTAACCATAAAAGGCGAACGTTCTTCATAAGGAAGAACCATACAACCAATAACACCACATTATAATAGGAAAGGAAACCGAACTATGAAAGATTCTATTGTAATATTTTCCGCTACAAGAGCAAGACAATTATTAAAAGCAGGATTTCAGATTATTGATATCAAGCCTGATCGTAAAGATAAAACACATATGAGATCAGTATTTGTATTTCGATATGATGAGAGAATACAACAATATCTGGAGGAAATGTGATATGTAAATATCAAAACAAATCAAAAAATATCAAAGTTTTACTCTTTAGAGTATGTAAAATATTATCTATTACTTATTATTATCTATTACTTATAAGTCTTACAAATGTATTGATTTTTATATGGGGTTTGTTAGTGGGGTTACTAACAAACCAAATCAAAAAAGTATGACTTTTGTTAGTCTAGGAAAATCTTAAAAAATACCCGTAAACTACAATTCAATAAAAGGAGCACAAACGGATGAAAAATGTAGTCTTTTTAAACAAAGCAATCGTAACCAGTCAAGACTTATCTCACAATGCTATCTTGGCTTATGTAGGACTTCGCATGATTATGAGTCGTGATGTCTTGTTATTTGGTGAAGAATCTACTATAGCACCTGTCTCATTGGCAAGGATAGCTTATGAACTAAACGAATCAGATAATGTTGAAAAATCTTTGATGGATGCGATTAAAAGTGGTCTTATGGAACTTAAAGAAAACCATTGGATAACATTAAAGGATTTCTGCAAAGAATATCTGGTGGATTTCTCAAAGCTAAAAATTGATACATCAAAGGAATTTTTTATTAGAGTAGAAAACTCTGAGATAAAAGTTATTATGTCCTCCGGGGAACAGACAAGGAAAAAGATTCCATTGCTGAGATATTTTCTTGCATTGATTAGTACATTCAATCATTCCGATTATATGGGAGAAATGTCTGGTAAGGTTGGCGGTATGTCAATAGATTACATAGCAAATCAAGCTTGTATTAATAATCAGATGACTTGCATCCGCTACAATGAAACCTTAGAGAAGTTACATCTGATTTATGTATATAGAAGCAATGATAAAATCAAATTTGATAATAGCTTGAAGCAAATCAATAATTGCTACAGTAGATATAAGGATCGTGACCTGTGTATCAAATTCGCAACAGATTATGAGAATCTATACGGATATGCTCATACTATTATAAAAACAAAGAAACGTAAAGATGAAGCGGATAACAATAGGCGGTATGCTGCATATTACAATCAGATATGTATGGGAACTGAATATTCTATTGAAATAGTGCGTCAAGTTAAAAAGTATATTCATAATAAGAACACATACTTGCAATCTGAAATTGATAATAAATATACTCCAAAGCGCAGTACACCATTATCATATAGTGAGCGAGAATATGTTGAAAAATTAAAATCTCAATTCAGGGATGAAGCACCGATTGATAAGCTTCTGGAATCGTTGGGAATCACAGCGGAACAATGGGGAGAACCTGATCCACTGGATGAGAGTGAGGATTTGTCAGAAGAAATCGTATGAATATATATAATATAATCTGTTGTATGGATGCTCTCAACATGGTACTATAATAAATAGATAATAGTATCGGGGGAACATACAAATGAAAGAGCTTATAGATTTTTTACAAAGAGAATTTTCAGATGATGCAAAAGAAATACAGACAGATTTACAACACATATACAATTGCATGGATAAGGTACATTCAGAAGTTGATAAGAGATTGCCTACTATTAAGGGAGATTATACCAAAATTGGAGAATATTATGCAATGGGGCAAGAACTAAAACAGATTAAGGAAAAGATAAAAGAGATATGCGATTTATTTCCTGAGTCTGAGAGAGCAGGTGCTATAGATATACCAAAAGAATCAGAAATAATGCCGGAGAAGTTGTCAGAAGTAGATGTACCAGAAGAATCTCTTATAGATAAAGATGAAGAGGATGAGATATCTGCAAAAGGCGGGAGAGTTAATTATGCTAATTATAGAGTAGATGATACAGTTCCGCATTTTTTATCAGAAGATTTTACGCATAAAAGACCTGTAGCATTTGAATTTGACGGTACTCAATATTCAGTTAAGGACTGGAAACAGTTTTTACTGATGATTTGTGAAATTATGTATAATAAGAATCATGCACAATTTGAATCTATTGTTATGGAAAAAGATATGCAGGGAAAAACAAGAGCATATTTTTCTAATAATAAAGAAGTATATACGGCGATGTATGATGGAAGAAAAATTTCCAATAGTAATATATATATTGAAACAACACATAGTGCAAATACAATATGTGACATTGTTAGCATATTATTTAGAAAGTATCGTATTCCTTATGCTGCGCTACAGATATATTTAAAAGCGGATTATACACCGTTACATCAAGCAGAAACAGAGAGTAAACCTGATAACAATAGATCAGTAACTACGAAAATTGATTCTAAATCAAGTACAAAATCTAATCCAGATGATTATAGATTTATAAAAGATTCATATGTGAAACAATCTGATCCTGCAATGAATGGATTATCTCAGAGAATGGGAACACCTTCTCATTTAGAATATTTGCATATGAAAGAAAATGATACAAAACGTCATAAGAGCAGATGTATAGAGTATGATAACAAGAAAGACATTTGTATGTGTACAGATTCAGCAAATTATTTATTGAAATGTGGTGGATCAAGTCACTGTAAATATTATAGGGAAGAAACATTAATAAAAAATGATGATACGGAATCTACTATAAAAAAGAAACCAGTAATAAAAGTAATTCCAAAGAATGATATAAAACTGTGTCCTGTATGCAAAATTGGAACTAAAAAGGAATCATTAATTGTTAATTATTTGGAAAATGGGAAGAACAAACGGAACTTGTTGACATCATATCATTGTGAAGTATGTAAATCTTCCTATATTCCAGATTCTTTATATCGTACTTATACAGCGCATAAAGATAAGAACAATATAGATGTGGAATTTGTAATGGAACAGGTAGCACAACAGTAGGATAACGGAAGGGAACTAAAACAGTCATCCGTATAACCATCCCCGTCCTTCACAGAATCAATTCTATGCTGAAATTCCTTATATATAGCCTTAAATTCTGGACGAAAACCATCTACCCTAACAACTTTACCCTTGAAGCATTATCGTTGAAATTTGATGGTTATTTTATTAATATATTGTGAAGAAATGGGTATAAGATGACTGCTGCTGTACCGATATCTATATCTGTTTTGTCAGAAGCAGAAAAATAAGTTGCTGAATAGGTATCATCTATATTATAATATGTTTATAGCAAAACACTGGGAGGTGATAATATGCCATTACTTAAAGAAGAAACTTATACTATAGATGATATATATGCATTACCAGAGGGAGAAAGAGCAGAACTGATTGATGGTCATATTTACTATATGGCTCCACCTAGTAGAAAACATCAGGAGATATCAGGGGAATTGTATGCAGATATTAAAGAGTATATTCGTTCTCATGGTGGACGATGTAAAGTATATGCAGCACCGTTTGCTGTATATCTGGATGAAAGAAGTAATACCTATGTAGAGCCAGATATTTCTGTTATCTGTGATCCAGATAAGCTTGATGACAAAGGATGCAAGGGTGCGCCTGACTGGATTATTGAGATCGTATCACCGGCAAGTAAACAGATGGATTATTATACAAAATTATTCAAATACAGGAATGCAGGAGTACGTGAATATTGGATTGTTGATCCATCGAAAAATCTGATCGTCGTATACAATTTTGAACAAGGTGAGACGGAACAATATACCTTACAGGATTCTGTCAAAGTGGGAATTTATGATGATCTTGTGATTGATTTCGGAAGTATAGAATTATAAGTGATAATATGGCAAAACGTGTAAAAGAATATATGAATGCAGTAATTGAAACATTACAGACAAAATATAATATGACTGAAATTGAAGCATACAAGGCTGTGAAATCATCTTTTTTGTATGACTCATTGTTATATTATGTAGATGAAACCATACATGATGATATTGAAATGAATGCAGATTTCGTATATGAGGATTATAATAATCCAGAATTGAAAATGATGTAAGTAGCAGAATGTGAGATTCTATTAGAGGATTAACATATGAGTAAGCTTTTTGGTAGTGCAATACAGGGACTATTAGAAACTGTTGCAATTGAAAAAGGTAGAATTGCTTCAAAAGAAGTAATCAGAGAAGCACCAAACAGTGAGACTATATCAGCAATTAATGAAGTACAACAGATGAAGCAGAATTCTTCTCTTGGAAAATCATATACAGATATAGACGGGATGATGAAAGATTTATTGTCATATTGAAAAAATCCATTAATAATCTGATTGCTTGAATAATGTAATCATAATTTAATATGAGACAGCATGAAAGCCCTCGGGAGTTAATCCTGGGGGCTTTTGGTAGTTCGTTGATACACAAAATAGGTTATTAATAACCTTGACTTTGAAAGCGTATAATTGTATTCTTAATGTATATGATATGAAATGGAGAAAAGATATGGATAATACGAAAAAAATATATATGGCTTGTGACATTATAAGAGAATATGTACCCTATAACACTGGACATATTGTTATAGATGCAATTGCTTTACTTTTATTAGTTGAAAAAGAAAATATTGCGTTAGATCAAATTTCTCTCTCTATACTGCACAGTTCCCAACATAACGATAATGGATTGTATCGTGAGTTGAGTTCAGAAATTATAAATAAAAATATACCTATTCCTGTTATGGATAAATTATTCTATCTTTTAATGGAATATACTAAAGAAGAATTAAAAAAATGTGCGGATATTTTACAGGATAATATCATATTTCCACCCAATATATATAATATCCCTTCTGCAAAATGGATAAATGATTTAATTGTAAAAATTTTTAAAGAAAACAAAGGAGATATTTTATTAAATTTAGATAGCAGTTCTGGAAGATTTTTGACTATTGCACATGATTCGAATATTGCAAAAAAGTATATAGGATATACATTTATATATGAAGAATATATTACTGCAAAAGCCTATGTATATATAAAAGAATTTGATGAGTCTAATTCCTATAAAACAAGGATTAGTATATATGATCAGAATTTCAAAGATAACTTATTCTTAAATAAATATGATATGATCTATACAATAAATCCATTTGGAGTAAGACGTGGATTATTTCATGACGATGTTAATGAAATGTATCATATGTTACACTTATCTACAGATGATAAATATTTCAAATCACATGTAGAAAGATACTCTTTAAGTATGCTTGGTATAATTAATGGTCTGCAAATATTAAGCTCTAATGGTATTCTTGGTGCATTAATTCCAGATGGAGGATTATTTAACTGTACAGATAAGGATATAAGAAAGTACTTAATTGAAAAGAATTATTTAGATACAATAATATTCTTACCTGGTGGAATTATACCGGGTACAGGTGTGAATTGTTCATTATTAATTGCAAAGAAAAATAGAGATTCAAAGAAACATATTAAAATGATAAATGCTAGAGAGCTTTATGAAAGAAAAAGAAGACATTTAGAATTTACAGAAGAAAATATTGAACAAATCTTTGAATGGTATAAAAGTGATACGGTTAATGAAAATGTAATATTTGTAAGCAAAGAAGAGATTGCGGAGCAAAATTACAATTTTGAATTTACCATATATATAAAGAGACATATCTTAGAAAATGCAACAGCATTAGGTAGTGTTACTGAAAACATTTTTCGAGGATATCAGATTACCGCAAAGGAATTGGATGAGATAGTGTCATTAGATAAAAATGAAACACAATTTTATATAGTAAATGTATCTGATGTTCAACCAGAAGGATATATTGTAAGTAATCTTCAAGGTATTAGATCAGATGTGGGTGATAAATTAAGTAAGTATTATTTAGAAGATGGTGATTTGATTATTACTGCAAAAAATTCAATTGTAAAAACGGCTGTTTATAAAGCGGAAGATAATAAAAAGATTATTCTGACTGGTAATCTTATTGTGATTCGTTTAGATAAGAATAAATGTGATCCTTATTATCTACAGGCGTTTTTAAATAGTGAGGATGGACAGAATGAAATAAAAAGCATTCAAACAGGTACTACGATAAAGGTTATAAATCCTAAAAGACTAGAAGAAATGATGATTCCTCTAAAAGTTATAGAAGATCAAAAGAAGATTGCTGCATTATGTAAAAAAACAATACAGGAAATTCAAGACTTGAAGAATACTTTATATGTGAAAACAAAGAGTCTTGGAACAATATACAAAAGATAGGTTTTTAAAAACCTAAAATAGGTATTGCAAAACCTATTTCTATGTGCTATAATTCAGAATGTAAACAAGATACAGAGCAGTACAGAGTAACATAACTGCTCTGTTGATGGGATAACAGACACATTGGAACAGGTAAACGGAACTTAATCAAATCGTAACATTATAGGTTGACACAAACGAATGTTCGGGTGTATAATGATGTTACGGATAAAAAGAAAGAGACAACGGTATTTGGCGATACCATCATCTCTATCTTATAGGATGAGTTCTAAACTCAATCCAGTATGTATTGTACAGGCATCACGAATGAAGTCTATACTTTTCCTTAGACAAGAATAAGTATATCATTAATTTCATTTTTGTGCAAGTCTGCACAATTTATTTCCCATAAAAAAATTTAAGAGCGGCGAGATATGACAGGTAAGCTATGTACTTTTGTACATTTGCAGATCGGTTTATTTCCTGCACCCAAATGTACTATGAAAACTGAATAACAGGAGGATCATTATGATTAACGCTGAGAAAATCGTTTTCGAGAAGCAGAACTACTATACTCCTTCATGGAGTGGTGTGACTACGGTAAAGATTCTTGAAGTATTACCCAAGGGGAAAGTACGCGTAAAAGCAGGTGAATCTATATTTGTACGTTCTATACAGTATATGTTCAATACTGCTAAAGATGCAAATACAAGCCGTAGAGCATGGGAGAGTTTTGAGAGAAAACGCAAGAAATCTGCAAAAAAGAACAAAAAGAAGTGATAATTTGAAACTTGGATTTCATCTTGATTATATGGATGAAATCAAAAATTTTTACCTTTCAGTGGTCAGTTATACAACACTATTGAAATTGTATTACCATCCTATAGCACACTATGGACTAACTAATAAACAGGAAAGTGATAAATACGGGAGGTGATTTATCAAATGAACAGATTGGGTTATGTGATTCTAAAGATTTTGAAAAAGAAAAACTGTACCAGTCATTTTCACAGCATGACATTACAGGAAATCATGGAAATGTCAAAATCATGCAGAACAACAACTTCTCGAAAAATAAAAAAATTACGAGAGCAAGGATATGTAGAGCGTGGATGCGGAGATTGGCAAGCATACACATACTACATCACAGAAAAAGGCTTGAAATTAATAAAGAATGAAGAGGAGAACGAACATGCTTAAAGATTCAACGGCAGTTATTGGTTTAGGTTTAGGCGGTATGACTGTAACTTATGAGTTCCAGGAGAGAAATTATCTTACATATTCGGTAAACGGATCAGAACAAGATATTAAAAGTATTCCTAATGCTAAAAATAGTATGAGGCTTGAAGGATATGACGGTCTTGCAGGAAATAGAGAGCTTGCCTATGAAGCGTTAAAACGTAACAAGCATATATTGAAGAAACTTAAAGAAATAGAGAAAAAAATCAATATTGTGATTGCTTCTGGAGGCGGTTCATCAGGATCAGGATGTATTACATTTGTAAGTGAAATTCTGGTGCAAAATCCAGATAAAATTGTTGTTCCAGTAATTCTTATGCCAAGACAAGATGAGTCAATTCAGAAAAGACTGAATGCGTATAACGTAGCAAAAGAACTTATGCAGATTGAAGAACTGGGTGCCATCATCTTTGTAAATAATGAAGCTTACTCAGATTTGAAAAAGATTAATACGATTCTGGTAAATATGTTGGATGCGTTTTTAAGTGATACTTCCTATTCCAGTGGATCAAACTTTGATGATTCTGAAAAGATGAAGATGCTGAAAGATAACGGTGCATTTGTGATCGCTATGTTATCTGATAAAAATTCAGAGAATAACAAGGTAACTACGTCTGATATGGTAAAAGCATTAACTGTAAAAAATATTTTTCTTCCTATCAATGCAGATGGTATTGTTGGAAACCTTGGAATCATCAATCAAGGCAAAAATAAGATTGACGAGCATGAAATTGAAAAAGCTATTGGTGTTCCAGAGAACATTTTTACAGGATCTAATGGAGCGGTCAATATAGCCTGTGCATCAGGATTATCTTTTCCAGTTGAATATATTAAAAAACTTGGTAAAGATGCTTCGGATGAACAACGTGCTAGGCTCAATCGTAGACAATCTTTAACTCTACTTGATGATTTAGAAGAGATTAAAAGTCCAGTTGTTCCAGATAATAAGTCAGTAAGTAAGCGTAAACGTACAAGTCTGGAATTATTGGAAGGGTTAGATTGAGAAGTTACGAACAACTATGAACAAGTAACAGATAGGGAATATACAAGTAACCTATAACAAAACAACAAGTAAGAACACAGGAGGATATAGTAATGGGAAATCTTTATATCACAGTCGAGGAATTTATGAAACAGATTGGCAGTTCACACGTAGATATTGAGCCAAGTGTATACGGTGGTGCTGCAATGCAGATAAGTAATGCAAGCGTTTCCTATGATGATGAAGAAGAGGAACTGACATTTTATTATGGATGTAATGCAAGTTTGACACTTAAAACATATTGTATTGACAGTATCACACCTGTAAATGATGAATGCTATTTTATTACTTTAGAAGAGAATGAAATGAGATTCACAGTAACAAAGACACCAGAAATTAAATAATTTATACGGAGGGTAAGAGCATGAACAGAGCAGAGAGAAGAAAAGCAGCGAAAGAGCAGAGAAACAATAATATAGGAAGAAACACCAACAGCAAGCACAATTTTGTTGATATGGGAAAGTGGGATATCCCAATAAATGAATTAAAACAGGATGAGAATCTGAAAGATCCTAACGCAGATCCAGAAGTTATGGAATTATTCAACGAAGTTTATACCAAATGGATGGGAAGTACATTGGTCAAGAATCTATATTCCAAAGTGCTTATTACACTGGGAATGGAGTATCTGGACACTTTGACATCATTGAAATTTGACCTGATTCCGATGGAAGATAGAGTCTATGTCAGAGATACAGTGTACCATATGGCAAATACTTGTAATTTCTTTATGGGTGCGTGTGCCGATGGTCTCAATAAATCATTACAGGATTATATTGATGATTGTCACAAGGCAAATAGAAGAGAGGTTGAACTTCCTTCCATAATTAACACAGGGCTTGAATTTCAGACATTACCAAAGGCAGAACAGATTGATGATATGTATGCTGATTTTCTTGTAAAGCATGCGAATGAACTTGATCCATATCTGATACTGATAAAGCCTTCTGAAATCAGAGGTGATGAAGAGTATGTTTGCAAAGTTCTTACAATGATTGTGAATCAGTCAATCAAACTGGATAAAGAGATTGAGATTCCATCACGTAAATATGTAGTGGAACTTTAAGACACACAGAGAAATATATATCAATATCAGTGGATGGAGTTGCATCTGTCCACTGAGAGAAAGGAGAGCTATGTAGTATGAATGATAATAAAATGATTACTCAGTCAAGAATTATTGAAGAGTATGGATGGACGAAAAGTTTAATCAGTAAATTTCTTCCAGATCCAGTATTGAAAGCGAATCCTCATTATAGAAAGGCTGCTCCTATGAGATTGTGGGATGAAGATACCGTTAAGCAGGTAATGACAACATCAGAATTTCAAGATGCTATGGAGAAAGCTAATAAGCGTAAGAAATCAGCAAGTAAAGCAGTCGAAACTAAGTATAGCAATATGAATCATAGTGTTCAGTTGTTTATAGATTCAATTACTATAAAAGTTTTATCGGATGAAGAATTAAAGACTAAGGCACTAAAAGCAAAACAAGAGTGGTATCAATGTCATCCATGTTCTTTAAATGGTGATTGGATTGATGAGCCATATATGAAAAATGCTTATACAGCCGATGAAGAAACTATCAATCGTTGGATTGTAAACTATATCAGACATAATTTGGTAAGTTATGATAATTTTCTTGGCAGTATTGATGGAAAAGTAGGATCAGTAGAAGCTTATCCAGAAGTTAAAATTGCGGTACTTGAAAAAATTGCTAATACATATCCGAAATATAAGGATGAATGTGAGAGACAGATATTTTTTGTTGATTTCAATGCGGATAGATAAAAGGAGAATCAATTCATATGAATGAAAAATTTCGGGCAATTGGATTAGATACGGAAGATAAAATTACAGAGTTCATTGATTATATTGATGATTTGGAAGATACCGAAGAAATTAAAAGTGATGTTTATGGATTCTTTGAGGAAGAGTCATCGTACAATGAGAATCATATACCTGCTTATGTTGTAATGACAAAATATAAAGGCAAATATATCGTTTGGGTTGAAGATCAATGCTGCGATTTTGCTATAAGTTATCCACCATATAATTTGTGCGATATATTTTCAACCTATGATGAAGCTAACGAATATTATAAGTCATTGGCACATTCTGGAATTAAGCCTTTAAGTGAACAAGTAGAAGAGTGTAAGAGCCAACTCATAGATGAAGTTGATCTTAGAGTGTCAACAATGGTGCCGAATGTTCTTAATATTAAGGTGTGGTATAAAAACTGTTTAATTATTGAACATCTGACAAAGTTTGATGTTCAGTATATCAACAATGCAATAACTATGTTTAATGATTTTTGCGAAGAAAGAGACATAAACATTTGCAAGATATATAAAAACAGAAACAATCTTAATTATCAAAGAGAATATGTTGTTGAATGTCAAAAGAAAAATGAAGATGCAATTCACATATATCATATACATATTCCAAGCGTTTATCAAGGGCGGGTACGATGTGCAATTGATTTATTGAACAATGCAAAAGTGGTGGAATCGGGATGTGTAATTCCATCTTCCAATTGCCAGATATATTATTCGATAAGAAAAGGGGAGAACTAACAAATGTACGGAACTGTTAAATATTACAATCAGCAAAAATGCTACGGATTCATTGGTACAAGTGATGGGAAGGAGTATTTCTTTCATATCAGCGGTCTGAATAAGAACTACGGCGGTAAACCAAATGCTGATGACAACGTAGAATTTAAGGTAAGTGAGCCAAATGATAAAGGATCAGTGTGTGCATATAATGTAAAGCCAATTCTCACATTAAACATGGTGCGCAAGGCATTAGGTAAAGAGCATCTTCATCTGAAATCAATGAAAGATGAATACGGCAATAGACGTTGGCTTGTGCTGGATGATAACAATGCTATTCAAACATCTGATAAGGGTATGTCACTTGAAGAAGTTTGGGATTATGTAAATGATTGTCAAGAATTATTAGATGATAGCATGAAATATCCATGTGGATGTTAGGTGTCACCGAAGTCGCAGAATATGCAGGATTTGAAATTGTAAGAGAATAAGAAAAGGAGAACTAAAATTATGTCAAAAAGTATTATGAGTGGAATTATGAAAGAAACAGGTAAAAAACTTGAGAAAGATATTGCTAAGAAGCTTAGTGGCTCATGTGGTAAATACTATAACGGTAATAAAAAGCTTCAGAGCATGATTTCCAAAGAAGATTTTGCCAATGTTATTAAAAATGTCAACGTGAGTTTTAGAAATGGGAATCTGAACGTATCAGTAAATCCAAAAGATGAAGATGCTGTTTCTGGTGACGATAAGAAGAAATTTGATGACTTATGCAATAAATTTTTTGAACAGGCGGTATCTGAATATTTTGCAGAGAACTAATCAGAAATTGTGACAGAGAAATAAGTAGCATAAAGATATATTGAGTAAAAAGGAGATTAGAAATTATGTCAGAAAAAATCGTAGCAGGTATTGGACTAATCATTGATAATCAGGAAATCGAAAAATGTATTACTGAGAAATTTAAAGCTTCATCTGATACATATTACAGAAATCATAAAAAGATTCAGAATATGATTTCTGAGAAAGATTTTATCGAAGTGATAAATCATGTAAGTGTCAGATTTGACAATGAAAATATGTTTATATGTATCAATTCAAAAGGCTTAGACCTTATTGAACCAGAGCATAGAGCTAGAATTATTGAAGCATGCTATGAATATTTACATAGAATTGCTTCGGAATATTTTAATCTTGGCATTGATACAGGAAACAATGCAAGAGATTTAACCAAAGAAAAGACAATAGAAATCATTTCCGAAGAAACACGTGCAAGTCAAGATATATCTAAACATGTAGTAAATGCTGTAGCAGAGAATTTGGATGCTTTAAGCAAAGGTGAAAATCCGAATACATATGTGACAAATATTTTCGGAGACAGTTTGAAAGATACCACATATGAGGCTGCAATTGAGATTATTGCTAACAAGTGGACTGATCTCACTAAGAGTGAAAAATCAATTCTTGCGGAAGAATTAGGTGGAGTACGAAATAAAAGTTATGTAATAGCCTTATTTGGCCATGTAACAGAGAATTAACTAATATATAGTACATTGCATCGGTATTATCTGGTGCAATGTACCACTCAAAATATAGGAGCAAAAAAACATGAAGAGAAATACAACACCTGAGAAATTATTGGATGCTATTAATAATAAGAAGTTATCCGTTATCGGTGGCAAGATCTATTCAGTTGATATGGTAAGAAACTACCCACCAGATCAATTTGTTGAAGAATTAGAGTTCCTTTGTGAATCAGGATGCTTTGCAGAGATGATTGATATTAAATATGAGGTTGCTGTGGGACATGTATTGTTAGACATTGGACGGATGTGTGCAAAGGATATCTATGCATTAATGCAACTTGACATCGCTGATGGTGTCACACCACAAGAGATTAAAGATATGCTGCTGTATACAGATTACTAAATGAAATAGAGAACTAATAGGTAACACGGGTTCGATTCCCGTACTGATTATATATAGAGAGAAAGGAAAAATTGAAAATGTCAGAAGAGAAGAGAGTATTAACAGGAGCAGCAGGAACAGTTAAATGGTTCAATCCAGAAAAAGGATATGGATTTATTACAGCAGATGATGGTACTGAGTATTTTATCCATTATACAGGAATTAGTATTGATGGAAGAAAAGGATACCGTTTTCTCAAAGAGAAAGAAGTTGTTAAGTTTGATATAGGACAGAATGAAAAAGGTTCATATGCAACAAATGTAATCTTAGCTTAACCAGAATGAGCAACAGAGAACTATAGAACAGATAAGAAAAAGGAGATCATAAGACCATGAACAAAATTGTAGAAGCAGTAAAAGAAAGAAGAGAAATTGAGACAAAGGATTTATTCAGTGTGGTGAATGATTTTTGCCTTACAAGACTTGCAGTTAAGACATCTGATGGTGACAATATTGTATCTATGCAGGTAAATAAATGCGAAGAATACGAGAATGAATATGAATTTTCTCAGACCTGTATTGGCTTTGATGGTGTAGCGTATCATCTGAAAAAGGACGATATCATCAGTGCCGAAGGTGAATACAATACAGATGCAGATACACTGTATATTACTTGCAAATTGAAAAACAGTTTAACAGTATATTTCATGATTATTAATGTATCTGGAAGCGAAAACCGCACAGATAAGTATGATGAGATGGATGTATATCAACTGAATGACTTCTTAGAGGATGTGCTGCATGAGAAAAATGAGTATTACTGTGTATTCACCAGAATCACAGATGTCTTTGGATTTGACCTGAAAATGCGTAACTGTATCCGTACTTATGTTAATACACTGGATGATAGTGATTGGAAGTTACATATCAGTGATGATTTTACATCATTTGAAGTGCCTGTAACTGATGATTCAATCAATGAAATCTATGTTAAGGATAATGCAGAATCCAGATCAATCATTGTTAAGCCATATAATCAGCCGTTCATGGAGATTGATATGCTGTTCTTTAAGAAACATAACTAAATAACAGAGAACTATAAATAAAAAGGTCAGTTTGTGAACTGGTAAAGAACATCATAAGGGATTTCCTTAGTTCTACCAATAAAAATGGGAAAGGATAATCGAATGAATGAGGAATTTTTAGCCAGTAAAGAATTTTTAGATTATATGAGAAAAGAATCCAGAAAAGTAGGAGCAGCAAATCTCAAAAGAGTAGCAAATACAGGAAAGAGATTTTATCTTGGAGAATTGAATATTTCTAACGGAGTAATGGCAATGGGATATAATCTGGATTCCACAGAAATTCAATCTTTGCTTAAAACATATGAGTCATGTGATTGGGGTGAGGGATGGGAAGATGCAAAAATAAATGAAGCAGCTATAAGATCTGGACATGGTGATGTTATAGGAATTTATAGACTTGATGGTAAAGAAGTTTGGATTCAAACGGACTTAAATGAAGATCCACAAACAACAATTTTCTTACCAGAAGAACGATAAGAAGAGAATAAATAACAGACAAATAAAGTTTTGGCATAAGGAGGAATGCATTATGATTGAAGAATCAGTAATTAAAATTGTAGATGACATTATGGGAAGTGGGAAAAGTACATGGGCAATTAATCACATCAATCAGAATCCTGACAAAAAGTTTTTATGTATAGTACCGCTTTTATCAGAATGTGAGAGATTTAAAGAGAAAACAGATATTGATATTATTGATCCAGAAAAATGGGGAAGTAAGTGGAAGAATTTCAGATGGTTAGTTGAGAATGATAAAAATATTGTAACAACTCATTCTCTAATAAAAATGATGGATCTGGATATGTTGGAATTATTAAAAAGCAAGAACTATGTACTGATGATTGATGAATGCCTAGATGTTCTGGATACATATAAAATCAGCAAGGATGACTTAAAAATTATATTCAATGAAAAACTTGTATCACTGGATGAAGATGGATTTTTAGTTTGGAATGAAGAAAGAAAACCATATAAAGGTGTTTATGGTGACATTAAACGACTTTGCAGTTTTAAATCGTTAATGGGATTTAAAAAAGAGAACAGTGATGAATTGGCAAGGATTATTATGTGGAATTTTCCTGTTGACTTTTTCAAATGTTTTGATGAAAGTTATATTTTTACATACTTGTGGGAAGGAAGTATTCAGAAATCTTATTTTGATATTCATGGAATTAAGTACGAAAAATATATGTTGGATTATGATAGACAATTGATTCCGCATTGTAAAGAAATTGAATATGAGAAGAGAAAAAATATTGTTGATTTAATTAATATATACGATGGCAAATTTAACAAAATTGGGATGAAAATAGGAAAATCAAATCCATTATCAAAATCATGGTATGAAGATAAGAGAAAAAAGAACAGATCCATATTTTCACAGTTGAAGAACAATACAGAGAATTATTTTAGAACGGTTACTAAAACAAAATCCATAGATAATATGTATACAGTTTTTAAACCTTACTGTAAATATGTGAAAGGTGAAGGATATACAAAAGGATTTGTTTCTTGTAATGCAAGGGGAACCAATGAGTTTAAAAATAAAAAGTCTTTAGCGTATCTAATAAACTTTTTTATGTCACCTGATATAAAACAATTCGTAGAGCATTACCATATTGAATTTGATGATAATTTATTTTCTTTATCCGCTTTATTACAATGGATTTGGAGAAGTCAAATAAGAGATGGTAAATCAATAGATCTTTATATTCCCAGTGAAAGAATGAGAGAATTATTAAAAATATGGATTAATGAATGCAAGACAATGAGTGAAGCAGCATGATAAAAATGTGGAAAATGAGCTTCTTAAAATCCACATTTGGCTTCTGAAATGCCCTATTTACAAGGGTTTCAGGGGTCTTTCCGTAAAGAAAAGGATAAGGTAATACTATATTAATTTAATCATAATATCATAAATAATCTGCTTAAAAAGTATATGTTCAGAATGTGTCATATTTTTTATATTTCGTAGCGTAGCGGAGAAATGTAAAAAATTGCACATTGTGATGCTACTAATTCTCTGTTCACAAGCTTGCTTGTGGGCAGAAATTAGGAGTCTACTGTCAGAGACATAAGATGCAAACAGAAAGGCGAACACATATGTATAGAAAAACGATACAGCATGAGAAAGAGAATTTATCCAATGGACTAATCAGTGAAGAATTAATATATGCCTGTCTGATGACATGTGAAAAGGTTATCAGTAAGAATGCATATTTAGAGAAGAAATGGAGCAAATGGTATGAGGATCTTACTGGATCAGCAGATGCTAATACTTATAAGATAAATCGACTTGAATGGATGGGATATAGAAAGAAATTACAATCCCTGCTGCTGACTAAACATTCTATGAGAGAAATCATACAAAATACTAAGTCTACAAAGGTATATACGGATACTGCACCTAAGACAATGGTAAAGACAGTTATTGATTTAATTGATACTGGTAAATATGTATTGCTTCTTTAATATATAGTCCCCGACAGGTAGACGGCAAGTTGACAAGCAACTTACCGAATTATTTTCCTTGCTGACGCAAGAAAAATATCATAGAGAGAAAAGCAGTTGATATATTAATTTGATTGTTTAAGGGAGAATAATAGATTATGGCAAAGAGAATTAAGAATCCAAATGAAATCTGTTATATGTGCGGTAAAAGTAAGTCACAAGTATTGCATTTGCTTGAAGGCAACTATGGATATGTTTGTGATGAATGTGTAGAGAATGCTCATGATATGTTATCTGAGAGGGCAGAAAGAGAAAGAAAATTAAGAGAACATCAGGAACATATAGATGCAACACCTTCACAGATTAAATCTTATCTGGATCAGTATGTGATTGGACAGGATGATGCAAAGAAAGCTTTATCTGTTGCTGTGTATAATCACTATAAGCGTATGCACCAGAAAAAGAAATCAGATGTTGAGATTGAGAAATCTAATATTCTTATGATTGGTAATACGGGATGCGGCAAAACTTTTCTTATTAAATGCTTGGCAAAATATCTTGGTGTTCCACTTGCCATTGCAGATGCTACATCTCTTACAGAAGCCGGTTATGTCGGAGATGATGTTGAAAATATTTTATTAAAACTGTATGAGAAATCAGAGGGTAATTTAGAGAAAACACAACAGGGTATCATTTATATTGATGAGATTGATAAGCTTGCGCTTCGTGGTGAGAATACTTCTCTTACAAAGGATGTTTCTGGTGAGGGAGTTCAGCAAGCACTTCTGAAGATTCTGGAAGGTACAATTGCAAGAGTTCCGTTTGGTGGTGGACGTAAACATCCTAATGCTGAATGTGTAAATATTGATACAACAAATATTCTGTTTATCTGTGGTGGTGCATTTGATGGATTGGAGAAGCTTATTAATCAAGATAAGAAGGTAAACAGAACTATTGGCTTTGGTATTAGTACAGAGAATATATCTAATGAAGAAGATTTTACACTTGAAAATGTACAACAGCATGATCTTGTGAGATATGGCATGATGCCTGAGTTTATCGGACGTTTACCAGTAATCACAACACTTGCACCATTGACAGAGAATGATATGGTAAGAATCCTTACTGAACCAAAGAATGCAATTGTGCGACAGTTCCAGGAGCTATTTGCTATGGATGATGTCAAACTACAATTTGAGAAAGATGCTTTAATGAAGATTGCTGCTATAGCAAATGAGAAGCGTATTGGTGCAAGAGGATTAAGAAGCATTGTGGAGAATGTATTACAAAAGATTATGTTTGAGTTGCCTGATATGAAGAGTGCAAAGAAAGTAGTTGTAAATGCTGAGTGCGTTGATGGTGATTCTGAACCTGTTGTATACGGTGCAAGAAATAAGAAGATTGCGTGAGAGGGATTATTTAAACTTGTACCAAGTACGGGTTCAAAAAGAAGGATAAGTGAAAGATGAAAGGAACGTGGCATGAGTAATAACATTAAAATGATTAATGGCGGTCAACATCAGAATATAATTGAGAATAGCAGAAGAGCTTTAAAATATGCTGATGTTTGGTCGAAGTATTACAACAGAGAACTACAAAAAGGATTGGCAGAATGCATAGATAAAGGTGATCTCTCTCATGAACAGACGGTTAAGTTAGCTTTTATCGGTACTAAGTATGTGATCAGTTTACTTGATATTGATAGACAGGGCGAAGAACTATATAAGGTTGATGGCAAAAGATATGAGCAGTCAGAAGAAGTAAGTCAGAATTTGCATGATACTATTGACCAATTATATAATTTTATCGGTTTCCTGACTATTCGTGACCTGTTATCTATATTTCCTATAAGAAAAGATTACGATGGAGAATTATACCAGTGTAAGGATTATTTTTATACCGTAGATGTCTTATCTAAGATGGATTGGGACAAGCCAATTGGAAGAGATAATGTATTCAGTCTTATGTGGGATTATTGCAATGAAGATTTAGAACGCATTTTGATGGAATATATGTGTCTTATCAGTGATTTGCATAAGAAGAAAACTGGTAAAGGATTCGCAGAAGTATTTTCTGAAATGTATGATGTTCCATCTTATAGTATCAATAAAGATGCAGGACTTATACAGGATAATCAGACAGGTGAAATTATTAAAATAGATAGTAAGAAACAGAGTCATATTAAGATAGTTAAATGATTTCTGCTGCTGAATTGGATATTTATTCACGATGAAATCGGTATTTCTTTGAAGAATGAAAAGATGGAGGATGAACTTATGAAATTATATGCAGATACCAGATTTGAAGTAGGACAGACAGTATATCGTGTGTATGAGACACGAAAGAACATTGAACAGAAAGTAACTTGTGATGTGTGCCTTGGTACAGGAAAGATTACATATAAGGGTTATAAATGTAATTGTCCAAAATGTAACGGCAGAGGGGAACTTGTTACTGATAGCAAAGAAGTAACGCTTAGAGAAATTGATGTACCACGCAAAGTAACTGCTATTAGATTGATTGCAGACAAAAATAAAGATGGATTATTAAGATATACATTAGATGCACCACAAGGATATTGTTCTAGTAAAGGAGCAATTAGAAAAAGAATTATTTGCTACTATCGAAGAAGCTCAGGCATATTGTGATGAAGAAGCTGCTAATGATGCGTGTAAAGAGTTTGCTATGGAAATTTGTAAAGGATATTGAATAAGAATACGGAGGAAAATCAGATGAATAATAAGAAAGTAGAATATAATTCAAAATACCAGACAGGTAAAGAAGATGGATTTATTATTTTAGATAAAAAGGAAGTTCCTGTTGATAAGTTATTTAAAACATATGAGAAAGCATTGAAATATATACAAAAACATGGAAAGATAATGGATATTACTGATAGTACACCTCTTCCTGTTCTTGTACATGAGATTTCAAAAGATGAATTTTGGAGTAGGCGGCATAACAGATATACTGTTGCTATGTTCTTTGCATATCCTGGATCTGGAGAAGGATATGGTGCAGGAAGCATGACACTTATGGATGGTGAAGGTGACAAGCAGAAATATTATGAATATGAAATTCTATCAGTAGATGAGCCAGAGCCAGAGGATGAATTGGCAAATAGAGAGCGTGTTGATCCTGAATTTGGCATGGAAAGTGGTAGTTTGTTTGCTGAAATGCGTAAAGATAAAACAGGATTCTATGCAGTTAAGTATGAAGAAGATATGGAAGATGGGTGGAGTCTATTTTCTGGTGACAGTCGTCCGTCATTAATTTTTAGAACAAAAGAAGAAGCTATGACATATGTGCGTAGTGGTAAATGTAACTATGTTCAAATTGCAGTACCTACATTTTGGATTAAAGAAATATCAGAAGAAGAACATCAGAAAGAACGTAAATATTGTGATGAATTTGATGATGATTTGACAATCAGACATAACAATAAGTGGTATGAAGGTGAATTTATCACAGAGCCTTGGGACGCATATATCTTTAACAATCATGGAGATATAAAAATAATGTCAAAGAAATCGTTATTAAGATTAATGGATGAATGTAATATAAATATTGAAATCAGAGAATGAAGTGGAGGCGGTTGTCATAAGTAAGAAATCAGAAGATTGCACATTTAAAATCCGGAGTGTGCAAGCGAATAGGGTTTATCAGGTGAATAATGGTTATAAATATGATAAGAATAGCAAGAAAGAAATTCAAGAGAAAGATATACAGGATTGTAGATTAACATGGAGAAATGCTGTCATAAACGACAGCATATTTTCCAGATATATGCTTAAACATGGGGTTAGAGTTTCTAAAAAAGAAAGTGTTGATCTTATTTCAATGAAGTTTGAATACTCTGTTCCGCAATACAGTGAAAAAGAATTATGCTGTGATGAAAACGAGAAACCAGACGATGTACAAAATGGAGTATCCACAAAAAATCTTAGAAAAGATTACTATACCAATGGTGTTAATATTACATGGCATAAATATGATAAAACAACAGGGATGCCAATTCCAGAAGCAGATGAAAATATCTGTTATAAAATGCTTATGCGGAGTCCTGGCAAAGCTAAAAAAGGCGAGTGCATTTTTATAAAAGATAAGTTACTGGATACAGCAAGAAATTATTTGACAATGGGATTATATGAAAAAATGCCAGATAAGAATGCTAAAATTGTAGAGCTATCTGCATACAGTACACTGATCACAGCAACAGCATTGGATTATATTCATATTCCATTAAAAAATATGCTGATTGTAAAGGACTTAAAGGCAGCAGTCAACATTCCTGCATTGCTTGTGAAGATAAATAATGATAAACAATGTCTTGTGGAATCGCAAGATGATTACAAAGTAACAAATACCTTATGGGATGGAATGGGACTAATTGATGATTCTATCTTCCCAGAGGGCATGGAAGGCTTTATCTATTGCAGAAGTCACTTCTTTAAATCGTGCCTGTTTCGGGGCAATATCCAACAGTATTTTAAAGATTATTACAAAACTGAATACGAGACAGCAACAGTTACGGATATGTTTGGAAATGTCATGAAAGTATCTGATGTAAAGGTGATCGTAACGGATAACTCTATCAAATGGCTGAAATTTAAGGAACTGATGGGAAATACAGATGCCGAAGCTTATAAGTATTACAAACGCTTTATGAAAAAAGATGGAGAGCAATTTACGATTGTAAAGACGGCACATAAGAGCAAGTATGGTGATCTCCAACGTAGTTCATACCAGATGAATAATAGCTTGCCAACAGTAGACAGAAAAGTGTTAGAGAGTATAGCTAAAACAAGCATTGATTATTATAATAATATGATTATAGATGATGATGCTTTTATTGAGTATCTAAAAATTGGTGCGTCAAAAAAATACAGCATCAATAATATGCTGATTGATCTGGATAAAATCAATTCCCACTTTAGGTATACACCATTTTTTAAAAAGAAAAAGAGTGATATGCTGTCACAATTCAAGAACAAACGATTAAAATTAGGAAAACTCTTGCAGTATGGGGACAATCTAACAATATGCGGTAATCCTGTTGCACTTTTAAAATATATTACAGGTGAATTAAAGACAAATGATGGATATGTAGAGGATGACTGTTTCAGTTGCTTTACTCAAAGGGATGAAGGGATTGAATGTTATACCACAAGATTTAATGATGGTGAATGTCTGGCAGGTTTCCGAAGCCCACACAACAGCCCTAATAATATTGTACACTTGATTAATAAGCATCCTGATATATTACAAAAATATTTTCCTAAACTGGGTAACAATGTAATTGTGATTAATGGGATATATACAGATGTACAAGATCGTCTCAACGGGCAGGATCTGGACACAGACAGCGTTTTTGTTACCAATCAGAAAGATATTATTGATTTAGCGAGAAAATCATATAGTGAATATGCAACAATTATTAATGAAATTCCACTACTGGGAGCCAGTAAATATGGTAAAGATATGAAGTCATATTATGATATGGATTATAAAATTGCTCTGTCCCAGAATGATGTAGGATATGCAAGCAACTTGGCTCAGTTGGCATTAAGCTATTATTATGACGATGGCTTTAAAGATAATAGATTATTGAATATATTTGTTATTTGCTCTGTTTTGGCACAAGTGGCAATTGATTCTGCAAAACGCATTTTTGACGTAGAAGTCACATCAGAGTTAAGAAGATTAAGTATAATATGTAAGGAAATTATTGAGAGTAAATGGACAGATGACAAGCAAGGTGTTTATTATCCTCGATTCTATGCGGAAATCATGGAAATGAAAGATTCTAAAAAGAATATTCCAGATAAACAGATTGGAGAGTTTATCTGTCCTATGGATATTATATATAAACTCATTGATGAGAAAGTAATTGATACACGAAAACAAAAGCAATATCAGACAGTAACAGATGGGATTTCTTATGTTTTCCGATATGACAAAAATGAATTTGCAGGATTTAAGCGAGACAGTAAGCAATATTACAAAATAACATCAATTGTTGAAGAATATTATAGACGTGTGAAACGGATTAGTACAAATGAAAAAGATTATTCTGAGCAGGTGTTATTTGAATTTGAAGGATGTATGGCAAAATTAAAGAAACTGAAAATTAATAAAGCTACAATGGGAGCATTAATCCAATACGCATTTAGTCAGCATTGTAATATTAGAACTAAGTTATTAGTTTCTTTGTATGAATATAACAAAAACACATTCTTGGAATGCTTTATAAATGATCAAAATATACAAAAAACTCCACCTAAAATTGCGTAAACCATTGATTTTACGGGCTTCTGAATATCTCTCTATGAGGGAGAAAGAAAAGACCGTAAGCCTAGTACTTCTTCCCACACAGCCACAGTTGAATCCCAAAGCAATTGTGGCTGTATCGCTGATATTATCGACATTATGTCGTTATAATATAACTCCCATATGTAAACTACGTTAGAAATATATGCCAGATGCTTATATCTGGTATATATTTTTAAAAAATATTTTACTAAAAAATCATTTAATCTCGGAGGTGAAAGAACATTGACACAGGACGACTTAAGAAAAATGTACAGAGAAAGAACTATTAGAGAAAAACAGACTTATATTGCAAAAGTGACAAGAATCAATGGAAGCCTTTTATCTCAGTTTGCACACGATAAAATTGATCTCTGTCCTGCATGTTTTAAAAGATTACAGAACTATCTTACACAGTGATTTCTTACCTATAGGAGTGATTGCATGATATTATGTGAATTAAATCAGCACGACTACACATATCTGATCCAGTTGTTAAATGAAAAGTATTATCAGACAACTGACATTCATGAACTTAAACAAATCAATTCTATTTATAAACAATTAAAATTCAAGTCAGAATCCTGGCTTAATCGTATCAAGTAAAATCCTGGCATTTCTGCCAATATTTCAAGAAAGTTGAGGAAAACAAATGGGTGGTACATTTACATCATTAGGCGCACTCAAGGCGGCTATAAAAAAAGAAGTTGAAGAAGCAATGCAAGAGACAATGGAGAAATCCTATAAAGATGCAAAAGATAATGTTGGGAATTTCTATGCTGCACCAGAAGGTGACTATCATAGGACAGGAGCATTGAGAGAATCACCAACAATGTCTGTTTCTGGTATGTCTGGTGAGTTATCATTAAATACAGGTTACGGGTATTCACCGGCAGGAAGAGATACAAATACTATTTACAATTATGCAGAATCTGGTAGCTTACTTGGTAATGGTGGATTCTGGGCGAAGACAGAAGCAGATGTACAGAAAAATATAGATGCATCGTTTGGGAAACGGTTTAAATAAACAGTTACAATAGCATATTTTGAATTGTAATATATCGTACTCTGTCGTATAATAGTAAAAAAGCTATTATGGGATGGAAAAACTTATGGGAAAATATATTACAAAGAAACAACAAGTTTTAAATTTATTAAATGACATAGAAGCTACAATTACAAGTCGA
Organism: Blautia sp. Marseille-P2398; assembly: GCF_964240315.1. Classification (NCBI taxonomy): domain Bacteria; kingdom Bacillati; phylum Bacillota; class Clostridia; order Lachnospirales; family Lachnospiraceae; genus Blautia; species Blautia sp. Marseille-P2398. The sequence goes on along the minus strand of NZ_CAXSTD010000003.1, from coordinate 191,511 downwards.
AATGCGGATATAGCAATTCCTATTTTAAAGTGGACACAAGAAAAAATTAGATTAGATACAGTTGAAAAAAACAGACACGAAAAATATCAATCAACTAAATATAGAAAATATCGTCCAAGAGCTGTAAAACAATGGGAAGTCTATGGATGTGCATTGGGGAAAAATATTGGAAGTGAGCAGAATGGGGTTAGTCGTCCAGTAGTAATTGTTCAAGACACTAGAGAATCAATGCATAGCCCAACTGTTCTGGTTGCTCCATTTACTTCGGCTTATGATAAGGACGGAAATAAAAAGCGGAAATTAGATACACAAGTAGAATTTTTAAATGATAAAATGACAAAAGCGTCATATATTAAAGTAGAACATGCAAGATGTATTTCTAAATCTAGGCTAACAGAAAAAATGTGTGATCTTGATGAGAATACAATAAGCGAAATAAAGGAAAAAATAAAAATGGTATATAATTTATAAGTGATTTACAAATTAACACTTGACAAACTAAATCATATATTATATTATAATGATAAAAGTTAAGACTGTTGCAGAGAGATTTTGATTAAATCTAAGTTTCTCTGTTGTACATTGGGGATAATGATTTTGCACTTCTTATTATAAGAGTGAAACTAAAATCATTCCAATGGTTATAAACTGCTTGGGAAACGTCTAATTCATATTAGGCGTTTTTCCTTTTTAAATATTAAGTATATAAGGGACTATCTCAACAAGTAGTCTCTTTTCTCATACAATTTTTTAAAGTAATATCATAATATAATAATACATAAGGAGGTTTTACATGTCAGATTTTAAAATAAAAGTGACGGCAGATCTTGATACGTCACAAGTAGAAGCGAAGCTAATGGCTTTGCAAAATAGAAAAATAACGATACAAGCCAATGCCAATGGTAATGGTTTGAGCAATATGAATAATAGTTTGCAACAGATACAGAACAATGCAAATAATGTATCTGCAAGTCTAAAAGGCATTGCAACTACAAAATTAAAAGTAGATGCATTGAATTTTCTAAAGAATCAAACTGAAAATGCAGTACGTTCAGTGACAGATCTTAATAAGGCTATGACTCTGGTTAATATGACTATGAGTAATATGTCTGGCTCATCTCTATATTCTTTGAAACAACAATCCCTTAGTATGGCAAAAGATTTAAGTGCCGCTACAAAAACAGTCACAGATGCGGTTACAATTTATGCAAATGAGAACGAAAGTGTAAGTTCCATGCTGAATAAGGCACAACCTACAGTATTGTTATCTTCTGCTTCTGGCATGAGTTCTTCATCTTCTGCGGATGCTATTCAAGGTATTTTGAATCAGTTCAATCTGTCAGAAGATCAGGCAATGCACGTTGCGGATACAGTTGAAAAACTCAGTTCAGAGATTGCATTAGATTTCTCAAAAGGTTGTGACACAATCTCTCAGTCAATTGCAACTTCTGGTTCAGTTGTAAATGAAGCAGGTATGAGTTTTGAAAAGTATGCGGCATTGGTATCAACAACAGCAGAAAAGACCAGAGTATCTGGTTCTCAGATTGGTAATGCCTTTAAGACAATCTTCTCAAGAATATCCCGTAGTAAGGATGGACTTACTACAGATGCTGAGATGTCAGATGCAGAGGCAGCACTTAAAAGTGTTGGTGTTTCTGTTCGTGGAGCAGATGGTGATTTACGAGATATAAGTGATACACTTGACGATCTTAATAAAGTATGGGGAACATTAAATCATTCTCAGAAATCTTATGTTGCAGAAATGGCGGCTGGGGTAAGACAGAAAAATATTTTTGAAGCAGCAATGGATTCTTATAATAAGGCTTTACAATTAGAACAGGATGCACTTAATTCTGATGGCACAGCCATGAAGATAAATGAAAAACGTGCAGATTCCATCAATGTAAGATGGAGAAACTGTCTGCTACGATGACACAACTTTATTCTGACGCAATGCCAGAAGAAGCAATTGAAGGAATGATTGATTTTGCTACGGCAGTTGCAAAGGTTGTAGATAATTTTGGATTATTCCAAGGTGCATTATCTTCATTAGGTGTTGTTGGTGGTGCGAAGATAATCAGTACGATTGCTTCTAACTGGACAGGATTACTTTCTGCAATTACAAGCCCGTTAGGTATTGGAACTATTGCAGTAGGTGGTGCAGTTGCTGCAATATCTGCATATCAGAAATCTGTTAGTGAAATGGTTGAATCTGCGAAACAAGCAGGTGATGAATGGGAAAGCGGTCAAGAGAATCTGCAAGGACAAATTGATAAAATATCAGAACTGAGAACTGCTTTAGATTCTGGCACATTATCTGAGCAGGAAGCCGCTTCCGCTAAAAGTGAATTGTTATCTATTCAGGAATCTTTGAGTGAGTCTTATGGTTCACAGGTTGCAGGTATTGACCTTGTAAATGGTTCTCTTACAGAACAAATTGCATTGTTGGATAAAGTATCAGCAAAAGAAGCAGAAAGGTTCCAGAATGAGAACGAAAAGGGAATTGATAAAGCCACAAAAGAGATAGAAAAAGAGAGACATGAGTATCTTGGTCAGTTCTATGATAATGGCACCCAAGAATCTGAAGATATCAAGAAGTCCATTAAGGATTTACAGGATAAGTATGGGGATGATGTATTCACAACTGAACTGGAAGCCGATGGAATTACAATGGATCTTCATTTTAATGCGGATGCGAGTACAGCAAGAGAAGCTTTAAATGATTTTAAGACAGATATTTCTGATATTAAAAAGCAATATGGAGAATCAGATGTACTGAATCTTTTAGGTGATAATGCATCTGCTGGGTTGTCAAAGGCAAACAAAGTTCTGGATGAGTATGGTGATTTATACAATCAGGCACAGAAAGCAAAACTTGTAGCAGATGATGATACATATAAGGCTCCATCTGGTAAGGAACAAACTGCTGTTAAGTGGCTTAATGATGAGACAAAAGCAGTAGAAGCATATAATGATGCATTGTCAGAAGGTAATTCTGATGCGATTAAACAGGCATCTACTGAGTTTGAAGCAGTTGACAGTGCAGTACAGTCATTGTTGAAAAATTCTGGAATGTCAGAGTATGCAGATCAGTTTACAGAAGTAAAAGACCAGTTAAACGAATCTGCTATATCTGCGAATAAATTCAATGAAGCTTTATCAGGAAATGATTCATCTAAATTTGGTAAACAAGTTAAGAAGAGTGCGGATGCTCTAAAAGAACTTGGACTGACAGATACAGATTTTAAGTATGCTTTTGAGACAGACGGTATTCAAGAGGGCGAGGATCAGATTAATTCTCTTGTAGATTCTGCAATTCAATGTGGCTATATTTCTGATACATCCAGTGAGCAGGTATCTAAATTGGTAAGTGTTTTATCTTCCTTGGGTGTGATTTCTTCTACAACAGGAGAAGCAGTAGGAGATGCGACAGAAGAAGTAGCTTCATCTGTAGATACTATGTCTGATGCATTGGATTCTGCTAAAGAAAAACAGACAAATCTTATTGATGCATTGGGAAATTCCCGTTCTGCCACTGGTCTTACAAAAGATGATATCAATAATGTAACATCCGCATTTAAAGACCTTGATAATTTTGATCCGGCTTCTATTTTTGAGGAAACTGCTACAGGTGTTCATCTGAATACTCAGGCATTAAAAGAGTACAATGATGAGTTGGAACAGCAGACAAAGAATAACTTTGCAGAAGCTATTACCAACAAGCAGCAAGAATTAAATGATGCGATTGCACAGAATAAATCTCAAGATGTGATTGATGGGCTTCAAGAAGAAGTACAGACATTACAGTTATTATCTGCTCAGTATGACGGTGCAACTTCATCTTATAATAAATTTGTGACTGCTGCATCTTCTGCTAATGAACGTGATTCATTTGAGGATGTAGCAAAAAGTTATGAAAGTATCGGACAGTTGATTGAACAGGGATGGACAACAGATGATTCCGTTACAAATTATCTTGACTTATTACTGGGTACAGACAGAATCCAAGATTCCCAACAGGCATATGAGCAGTTAGGACAGACAATCGAAGGTACAGGTCATAGTCTTAAAGATTATATGACTTTCGATGATGATGGCAACTTCACATCTCAAGGTGCATGGTCTTTTGTAGATGATGTTGCAAATAAACTTGGTGATGATTTTGTTAAGGTTGGTGAAGATGGCGAATACGCATTTGATCTGACAGGTGATAAAATCAATCAGGTTGCGGATGCATTTAATACAACTACAGATTTTGTTGAATTAATGGGTAAAGCACTTGCGGATGCAGGGGCAAATGTAAGTTTTGATTCTTCTGATGTGAAGAATTATAACGAACAGATGAAGCAGTTACAGGAAACTGCAAATACTACTCAAGAGAAATTAAAAGAAGTACAGAGTGCTACAAGCGGTGAATCTGGCGAAGGTTTACTATCTGGAATTGATCTCAACTATGACAAAGCTTCTATGTCTATTGACCAACTGGATTCTAAGATTGCTGAACTATCTGGCAAGCGTGAGGAAATCAGTGTCAGTGCTGACACAGAAGAAGGACAACAAGCAATATCTGCATTAGATAATGAGATTGCTTCTCTACAATCTCAAAAAATCATGGTGTCTATTGGCACACAGTTAGAGGGCGGTGCGACTGTCGATGAACTGCTTGCTATTACAGATGATGCAGAACTGGCTGCCAAATTACAAATTGATGTTTCCCAAGTCGCAGAAGCAAGACAGCAATTACAAACTCTGAAAGATACAGGGAATATTGAGGTGCCTGTTACTGTTAAGCTTGACGAAGGACAATTCAATAGCTTGATTGAAAGTCTTACGGGTGAAGCAGTAGAAGTTCCTGCTGAGGTAGAAACACCAGAAATACCAGATATATCAGGTAAAACTGTAGAATACCCTTCTAAAGTTGATACTCCTGATGTGCCAGATGTTCAAGGTAAGGAAATTACCTATACTTCAACGGTAGATACTCCTGACCTTCCAGATATTCAAGGTGGCATTGCATATTATGAGCCACAAGTAGAAGGTTCTGCTGATGGAGAAACTGCCGAAGGTACTATTAATTATGATAAAGGCACAGTAGAATCTGCTGACGGTGAGACATCCGAAGGTATCATTAATTATGATAAAGGTGATGTTGAGAAAGCAGATGGAACGGTTTCTACAGGTACAATCAATTATGATTTAGGTACGGTTGCTGTTCCTACTGGTATGGTGGCAAGCGGTACGATCAACTATGCTTTAGGTACAGTTGCGACTCCTGGTAAAGCAATGGGAACATTTGGACAAGCCAGAGCATACGCAAAAGGAAGTCTTACAGATTTCCCTGCTTATGGTGATGGTCGTGTTTCACTTCCTAATGACCAAAAAGCATTAGTAAACGAAGAGTACATCAATGGTCATTCTGAATCCATAGTGCGTGATGGTGTATGGTCACTTATTCCTGGTGGCGCACATATGGAGAACTTGAAAAAGGGTGACATCATATTCTCTGCACAACAGACAGAAGATTTATTGAAACGTGGTGCAACACCTGGTCACGCAAGAGCCTATGCACAGGGAAGTTTAAGTGATTTATCACCACTCTCCAATGCTTTTGGTAGTGGTTTTTCTGGCACTGGTAGGAATCCTTGGGCTGGCAAGAATACAAGTTCATCATCTGGTGGTGGTTCATCATCATCTCAACAATCTTATAATGACAATTCTGGTGCAGTAAGCAATAATACATCCGCTACAGAAGATAATACTAAAGCAACGAAAGATTCTACAGAAGCATTTGATGGAATCAAGAGATACACTCAAAAGTTTGCAAAAGCCGTAGAACAAATTTCTAATCAGATTACAGATTATATCTCTTCTGCTTTCAAGACATCTTTATTGAAGAGACAGGTGAAAGCAACTGAGAAGCAGATTGCAGCAAATGAAAAAGCTTCTGATGCTTATATGAAAAAAGCAGAGGCAATCGGACTCAGCGAAGAATATAAGAACAAAGTAATTAATGGCACTCTTACAGTAGAAGAAATTGACACATCTTCTGATTCTGGTAAGCAGTTAGCAAAAGATATTAAAAACTTTGAAAATTATTATGATGCATCCAGAGATTGTAAAGATACAGTTCAGGAGTTAAACAACAAACTTCTGGAATTATATGAAACAATCGTAAATATGCCTACAGAAAAGGCAGAGAAAAAGATTGACAGATTAAAGACTAAACTTGAATCTCTCAATTCTGTTTCTGATGCAATTTCATTAGGTGGATCTGCGATTGCAGCAATGCAGAATCAGATTAAAGTGGATAATCCTGGTCTTGGCAATGCACAGAAGAAGCTTGATAAGGCAGAAACTGCTAGAAATGCAACTAAGAAAACTCGTGCTAGAGCAAGTAAGACTTTAAAATCTGCTACGGCTGATGCAGAGTCTACAGGAAATACACTTATCAAGGAAAGTGAGAAACAGACAAAATCCATAGGCAAGAAACTGAAAAATGCCGCAAAGTCTAGTGCAAATAAGGCTACTTATAATGCAATTGCACAGGCAATTCGTGAAGGTAAAACAGTTAATACAAAGGGACTGAAAGGTTCTGCACTGAAATATGCGAAATCATATAACAGTTCTTTAAAACAAGGTAATACTATTTCTTCCAAGGTTAAGGCAGGTAAAACTGTTAAGATTTCTGGAATGTCAAATATATTGAAGTCTACAGCACAGGTATATAACGCTGATGCAAAAGAGAAAGCTTCTGCACAGAAAGTATATGACACTGCTAAGAAAGCAGACGAAAAAGCTTTGGACAATCTGACTAAGGCTCAGAAGAATAAAGAGAAGTTATATGCAGGTTCTACTAAGGAACAACAGATTCTTGCGACAACAAAAGGTAAGAAATCATATGTATACCAGAATATGCTTCTTACACAGGAAACTAAGAATCTCAAGGAACAGAATAAACAGCGTCAGAAAGCTTTAAAAGAGACTCGTGATAGCTACATGAAAGCAAAAAGCAAGTATAATACTGCTGATGCCGATAAAACGAAATCTCAGAATAAACTTCTGAACAATAAAACTGTCATGTCTAAGTTGAATAAAACTCAACAAAAGGCATTAAAGGCAGGTAAAACAGTAAGCACAAAAGGTATCACTGATCCTAAAGTACTGAAATGGATTCAAGACTATAATGAAAAAGTCAAGAAATCTGCTGATTTAAGCAAGAAACTTCGCATTGAACAGGAAGCTTTGGATAAAGCAACAAGCGAAGCAGCACAATCTCAGGCAGAATACGCACAGTCTATCGTAGAAAACGCAAAGAAGAAACTTGAGAATATTGCAAACTATTATGATTCCTTTACTTCTCAATGGGAAAACAGAAACTCTATGTATGAAGCATACATGGATAGGATGCAGACACAGGGTTACAATCTGAGTACGAAATTTTACGAAGCAGAGATTGGACAGCAACAGAAAATTGTTGACAATTTGTCTCAGAAGTATATCGCAATGAAACGCAACTTTGCACAGGCAGTACAGGATGGTAAGATCAAAGAAGGTACGGAAGAATACTATGAGATGCAGAATGAGATTGACCAAGTTGCAATTAGTCTTAAAGAAGCACAAAACAAAGTGGTTGAGTTTCAAGCATCTATCCGTGACCTTAAATGGGAACAGTTTGACCAGTTACAGGATGCAATCGGTCGTATTACCAGTGAGTCAGATTTCCTTATTGACCTTATGAGCCATAAGGATATGTATGACAAAGATGGTAAAATGACAGAACAAGGTCTTGCTACTATGGGATTACATGGTGTCAACTACAATACTTATATGGCGCAAGCAGATAAGTATAAGGAAGAAATGCTAAAAATCAGTGCTGAACTTGCAAATGATCCTAACAATCAGAAACTCATTGACCGTAAGAATGAACTGATTGATGCACAGCAACAAGCCATCTTATCTGCCGAGGATGAAAAAGATTCTATCAAGGATTTGATTCAGGACGGTATTGATAAACAGTTGGATGCTCTGGATGATTTGATTGACAAGTATTTAGAAACCCTTAGAAGTCAAAAGGATTTATACGATTATCAGAAAAAGATTGGTGAACAGTCCGAAAAGATTGCTTCTCTACAGAAACAGTTATCTTCTCTGCAAGGTGATAATTCCGAGGAAGCCAAAGCAAAACTTCAAAAACTCAAAGAGGATTTAAAGTCTGCACAGGATGACTTGGAAGAAAGCCAGTATGACAAATACATTTCTGACCAAGAGAAACTTATTGATGATTTTAGAGATTCAATGAAGAAAGCTCTCGATGACAGAATGGATAATGTTGATGCTTTACTTTCTGATGCTATCGCAAGTATCAATAGTAATTCATCTAATATTTCTCAGACATTACAGACAGAATCTAAGAATGTTGGATATACATTATCTGGTGAGATGCAGACCATCTGGACAAGTCAGAGTCAGGCTCTTTCTATGTATGATGGCAAGTTTGATACCAGATTTACAGGCATTACAACTGCTATTGGAAATGTCTATGATCGACAGAAAGACATGATTGATGCTATGGCTGAAAAATTAGTTGCTAAAGCAGACCAGATGTTGCAACCACCTACTAAAACAGAAGGAGTTCTTGAAGAAGTAGAACAAAAGCCAGATAAAGATAACGTTGCAGAAGGAAATCCAACACCAGAACCACCAAAAGTTAGTGATGATGAATCCATTAGAGATGCGGTGCTGGTTGATCCTGATGAACCAAAGAAAAAGCCAAATAAAGACAAGACAGGTAACAACAAAGCCGAAGTAGGTGATAAAGTTACTTTTTCTTCTGGTAGATATTATGAAGCATCTGATGGTTCTGGTGCGTCTGGTAATATGTATCTTGGCAAAAAAGTTAAGATTACACGAATCAATAAAGGTTCTAAATATCCATATGCTATTGATGCTACGGATGGTACTGAACTTGGTTGGGTAAAACTTAATCAGTTGAAAGGCTATGCTTCTGGTATCATGAGAGTTCCGAATGACCAGTTAGCTTGGACACAGGAACAAGGTGAAGAAGCTATTGTCAGAAATGATGGTAGTATTCTGACTCCATTAAGTAGAGATGTGTCTGTACTAAATGCAGATATGACTAAGAACTTATGGGACTTCATGGGTAATCCTGGTTCATTCTTGAGTGATTATAGTGATGGATTTGTAAACAGTGAAAAATATTCTACTAAGAATGAAGAATCAAATGTGAATATTGCGAGTGTATTTGACAATGTTACATTTAATTTACCAAATGTGATCGATTCCCAAGCATTCGTTAGAGAACTTGTTACCAACAAAAAGGCGGAAAGAGCCATTCAAGCAATGACTATTGATAGAATCAGAGGTGGAAGCTCTTTGGCTAAATATAAGTATAAACATTAATGTATGAGGGGCTTGTATAAGTCCCTCTTTTGATAGAGGTGATAAAACATGAATATAGAAGAATATAAACAATTAAGTGAAGAAGAAGAAAAACAATTTTATAAGGAGTTATCCGAAAAATTGGAACGCAATGAAGATTTTATTAACGCAGTACAAAAGACATTTGATAAATATATATCTAAGAAATGTCTTATAGAATTGAATAAATGGCAACAATTAAATGAAAATATGAAAAATATGAGAGATGAATACGTTTTATTGATTAAAGAGATTCGTGATATTAAAGAAGAATGCAAAAGAATTTACGGTGGCAGCGGGCTTCGATACAGGATTGCTCGTTGGCTTGCAAGATAAAATTATATGGAATGTAATAAATTGTAACAGGTTATAGCTTAATAGGTTGTAACCTGTTTTCTTATATATGGAAAGGTGATTCAATGGAAAAGCAAAATATCCCTTGGTGGATGAAACTGAATTTAACAATAGAAGAAGCATCAGAGTATTCTGGCATTGGAGAGTCTACATTGAGAGACAGAATTAACAATGGATTAGATGATTTTGTGCTGAATGTTGGTAAAAAGAAGCTTATCAAACGAAAGCTATTTGAGCAATATCTTGAAAAGATTACTGTGATTTAATATAGAACAATTTTAAAATAATATTCTTGAAAAAGCATAATGCGTATGATAAGGTAAACGCATAGATGTAATGCTCTTTCAAGAAAAATGAAAGGAGCATATGTTTAAATGAGTAATAAAAGAAAAGATAGTAAAGGCAGAGTTCTGAGGAAAGGGGAGAGTGAAAGAAAAGACGGTATTTATATGTATCGTTATACGGATCTTGATGGTTCAAGAAAAACGATATATACATCAAATCTGAATGATCTAAGAGAACAGGAAAAACTTATCCAACGAGACATTGATGATGGTATTGGATATAAGGCAGGAACAACAACTTTTAATGAATATTTTGAGAAATATTTAGAGTTAAAAGGAAGCATATCTCCATCTACCAAGCGTAATTATAAACGTAGTTGGGAGAACTATATTAAGAATACCAGATTCGGGAACATGACATTAAAGGATATTACTAAGTCAGATGTTATTCTTCTGTTAAAATCAATGTCTGAAAAGGGATTAGGAAAACCATCTATTAATACGATTGTTGCAGGTGTATTATCTCCATGTATGAAAATGGCAGTTGAGGATAATATAATAAGAAGCAATCCATGTATTAATTGTAGAAAAGAAATTCGTGGAGAAGATACAGAGCCAGAAGATGTATTGACAGTGGTGCAGCAGGACAATTTTCTTACATACATTAAAAATAGCAAGTATGCATATTATTATCCATTGTTTGTATTTATGCTTGAAACTGCTCTGAGAGTTGGAGAGGTTTGTGGTTTGACATGGGATGATGTAGATTTAGAACATGGCTTTGTAAATATTACTCATCAGCTTCAATATAGCAATGCAGGAAAAGATGCTTGCCAGTATCAGATGCTTACTCCTAAATCTAAATCTGGTATTCGTAATGTTCCGTTATCAAATGCGGCAAGGGATGCACTTATGGAACAAATGCAGAATCAGATTGAAATGGATAAGAAAACAGAGATTGAAGTAGATGGATATAAAGACTTTGTATTTTCTAACAGGCAGAGTAAACCATTTATTACTCAGACCATTGGTCGTATTTTGAGTCGTATTGAAGATGATTACAATGCTGATATTAAAAAGTTTGGCGATACTTTAAAGCCATTACCGCATATTCATCCACATCTCCTGAGACATACAGCTTGCTCTCGTATGGCAGAAGCCGGGATTGATCCAAGAACTTTACAGGATATCATGGGTCATGCGTCTATGAGAATGACGATGGAACTGTACAATCATGTTACAGATGAACGTTTAATGAATGAAATTCAGAAGCTAAATGATAGACGTATTTCATAAAATAGTATTACTACACCAATTTCAGATGAAAATCAGAGTTACTACACCAAAATTAACATTTTTGTAATAATTCACTACACCAATTTGATTCTGAAACGGTCAAAAAGGGCTTTACTACACCAATTTTACACCAAACACATACCAAGATGTAAGAAGATATAAGAAAATACATAGAGTTATGAAATAGAATAGAAATATCTCATAGTGATAAATATCTCCAAAAATCCAGTAAAAACATATAATTTTTATAATTTCAACAAAATTTCACAAAAAAATGTAAATACCACTTGTGTTTTTGAATAATATGCACTATAATATAAAACATATTAATTAAAGTTTTTAGTCTAAATTAATATTATATGTGTCTAAGGAGGAAAACAGCATGGTTGAACTGATTGTAGGAAAGAAAGGCAAGGGCAAAACAAAAGTACTGTTAGATAAAGTAAATGGTGCAGTAAAAGAGGCAAATGGAAGTATTGTCTACTTAGACAAGAGCACAAAACATATGTATGAACTCAACAATAAAGTACGTCTTATTGATGTATCCGGATTCCCTATTAAGAATGCAGATGAATTTGTAGGATTTATCTGTGGTATCCTTTCTCAGGATCACGATCTTGAGCAGATTTATCTTGACAGTTTCCTTAAAGTAGCAAAATTGGAAGATAAAGACATTACAGGCACTCTGGGACAGTTAGATGAGATTGGTAAACAATTTAATGTTACTTTTGTAATTAGCGTATCTTTAGACAAAGAAGAGATTCCTGAAATGCTCCACGATAAGATCAGTGTAGCTTTATAACCATCTTTTATTATTAATACTAAAAACTACATAACATAAATAAAAAGGATACCTGTTAAAATATTTTCAGCAGATATCCTTTTTATTGCATTTTGCAATCATACCTGTTATCATGGAGAAACAATAAATATTAGGAGATGAGAGATAATGGAAGAATTATACAGAATAATTGAGCAAAAAATTAAAGATGCAGGATATCCAAGAGCAATTTTCGGTGAAACGGTTTACGGAGATATCTGCGACCAAATTGAGGGAAAAGAGAATGGTTCTTACGTTTTACTTTCTAAATTTGAAGATGATGTTATTTTCGAATATCATATTACTGTAATGGATGATGAATTCAATCTCGGTTTACTGATAATGCGTACTCCGGAAGGCGTATTTGAAACTGATTTTGATAAATAAAACGTTAAATCTTGAAATATTTGACAAAACCTATTCTTTAGCAAATGTTGCTGTGCGCTCTTTTGACGGAGAAATTGAACAGTGTTATGACTGCATGGATCATTTTTAAATTTCATGGAACAATTATCAAGTCAGATATTGTTCCATGAATAATTCAGGTTTAATCTTCGCGTAAATGTACCGCTGTAGCCGCTTTGCGGCGTCTTGCATCATCCATGGCTGCATAATGTTTCTTTGTGGTGTTTACATCTCTGTGACCTAATACATCGGCTACAAGGTAAATATCACCTGTTTCCTGATACAAAGTAGTACCGTAAGTACTGCGAAGCTTATGTGGTGTGATTTTTTTGGTGGTCGTGATGGCACATGCATATTTTTTTACCAGATTTTCAACAGCCTGAATACCAATTCTTTTTCGCTGGGTAGAGTAGAAGAGAGCGTGTTCATGACCAGATACAGGAACAATATTCTTACGAACTTCCAAGTACTTTTTCAGAGCTTTTTCTACCTCATTTCCAAAGTATACAACCATTTCATTTCCACCTTTTCGGGTGACTTTAATTCCATTATTTTTGAAATCAACATCTTCAATGTCAAGTCCCACACATTCAGATACACGTATTCCTGTGCCGAGCAGGAGAGTAACAATAGCAAGATCGCGTTCTTTTGTTTTTTCGTAATAAACACGTTTCTGACCGGTAAGCTCATCGCCACAATGTTCTATATAATCCAATAACATGGCAACTTCATCAGCATCAAGACGTATAATATTTTTTTCATGAGTTTTCGGAACATCTACAAGAACAGTTGGGTTCGTCTGGATAAATTCATGTTTATAATAATATGCATAAAAACTTCTCAATGCAGAAATTTTTCTTTTCAGGCCACGTTCACCATTGGTTTCTGTTTTATCACCATTTTTATATACTTTAAGATATTCCTGATATTCCTCGATATCTATAGCTTTAAGCTGATCCAGAACATCAACGGTAAAATCTTTCATGGAATAGTCCTTAAAGGCAGGATTTTCATCCAGGAGAAACTGAAAAAAGATTCGGATATCATACGCATAGGAAATTCGTGTTTTGGTAGTAGTAAGCGGATCCATAGCACGAAAATAATCCTTGCAGAAATCAGGCAGTGTTTTCAAAACAGCTCGAAGCTTCAAAATATTTGAAATATCGGTCTGTTCGTGATAAGTGACTTTCTTGCTATCATTATAATAATCAATATATTTATCCATAAAAAATCTCCTTAAAAAAATTATTTTATAACTTCTTAATGTTAAGAATATTGTTGAGAATATTTAAGACATATAAATCATCAAAGTTGATAATGATTAATAATTGCAGAGAAAATGCCTTTGTCAATAAACGATTACAGCGCAAAGACAGCTGCAGCCTACATCTATATGAAAAACTCGCGTTTGTCGTATAGATGTAGATAACATAAAAACATACTACTTTCGTATGTTTTTATGTTATCTTATTGTTGCCAACCAGTACATCCATTTATTGTTTCCGGATTTATTTTTGCGTGCTAATTGTTTGTATTTATCAAATAATAACTTTTTTCTGCCTTCATATCAAAAACATTGATTGAATTACTTAGCGTTCAATTTAAATTTTTTTCTACAGCAATTTTTTATCAATAATCTGGTAGTTTGCCCGATGTATATACAAGGCTTTTCCGTCAACCATAAGTTTCGTCATTTTTGGAAGGTCCCAGTACACGTCATCTCCCGAAAAAGCCGCTATAGGCTGTCCCAACCGGGATTTGATCACTACTATGCGTGATTTTCCAAAGTCATTAGTTTTACAGACAATCTGTAATAATGCGATTCAATTCCGGAAGCTCTTTTTTGAGAGCGATCAGTTTCCCCTCTTTTAGAAAACAATGTCTGGAATAAGCGGTTGTGCAGATTTCATTTCTGCTCGCATTAAAAAATTCATAATTAAATTCCAGAGAAATTCCATTATACTGCTTAATGCCAACGCGGATCCGGATTTCATCATCGAAGAAAACCTGCTTTCTATATGCAACTGAAATTTCCACAACAGGGGAGATCACTCCCAACTCTTCTACTTTCTTATAGCTGAAACCCATCCGGCTCATATATCCAATCCTAGCCTCTTCCATCCATTTTACATAATTAGAGTGATGGATAATGCCCATCTGGTCTGTTTCATGATATTGCGCTTTTCTGTAATAAGTGTATGTTTTTTCTGATTCTTCCTTCATATACCATATATCCTTTTTTATATATTTATAAAATGAAAATAACTATACCACTCGCTTGTCTGCGAAACGATGTACTAGAGCGTGCAGATTGCGGGAATGATTTTTCAGACACGCTCTAGCTGAAACCGGTTAATTATGACGGTCTCTTCACATAATTCAGAGGATTCTGATTTACCCCATTAACCATAACCCCAAAATGAAGATGAGGACCGGTGCTGTTCCCGGTGCTTCCTACATATCCGATGATATCACCTTTTTTGACCTTATCTCCTACACTCAGATTTGGGTTAAATTTAGACTGGTGCATATATTCTGTGATAAGTCCCTTTCCATCATGATTGATCTTGGTATAATATCCGGCACCGCCTGACGCTGCCGGTGAAAGCATGGCAACAATGGTTCCTGATGCTGCCGCATAAATCGGTGTTCCTGTAGGAGCAGGAATGTCAATTCCTTTATGATTGGTAGAACCGACTCCTCCCGGAGATTCCCTGTTTCCAAAATAACTGCTGATATAGGAATAACCGGAGCTTAAAGGCCACCGGAAAGAAACTCCGTTCTGATAGTCAGGAATAAGAGAACCATCTTCTCCAACATAATGGTTATCATCAATCCACTGATTTGTAACCAGAGCACCTGTGGAGGAATTCAGGTAATACTTCTCTCCATCTACAGTAACCCACCCACTTTCACGTTCGCATGTAGAAGGATTCATATAATATTTCTTTCCGTCTACTGTCAGCCATCCAGAGGCCAGCACCCCATCCGATTTCGCATAATAATGAGCACTGTTTTTCGTGATCCACTTACTGATGGAAAGTTTTCCGTCAGACTCAAAATAATATCTTTTCCCAGATGACGATTTCAGGATAATATCATCGTAACGGATTCCATTAGTTTTCTTAAAATAATACTTGTGTCCGTTGATCGTCTGCCATCCCGTAACCAGTTTACAATCTGATTTCCTGAAATACCGATAATAGGAATCCGGTTTATAGAAGCCTTTGACAAGTTTACCATTTGAAGCTGCATAATAATAAGAACCGTCTGTTTCTTTATACCATCCGCTTCTGACCAGCTGACCGGTATTTCTGTTAAAGGAATACCAGCTTCCCTTTACTTTCAGACGCCCTTTTGCCATAGTGCCATTGGCCTGAAGATAATAGGTGGAATTCCCGCTTTTGCGAAAACAGTTTTTATACATTTTTCCTTTTTCATTAAAGCAGTAATATACATTATTTACTTTATGGAAACCGGATCGTATCACCCCGTCATTCCAGAAATAGTATTTATTCCCTGCAGCTGTAGTAACCCATCCGGTATGCATATATCCTTTTTTTTCATCAAAGAAATACGTTTTTCCATTTACTGTCTGCCAGGTAGTAAGCATTTTACCTTTTTCATTAAAACAGTACTTTTTTCCACTGATGGTCAGAATTCCGGCTTTGGCTGCACCGGTCTTTCCGAAATAGTACTGATTTCCTGCAGCACTTTTGTACCAGCCGGTAGCTTTTTTTCCGTTCTTATCATAATAGTACCAACTTCCGTTTTTTTTCACAAATCCTGTCTGCTTTTTGGAAGTTGCTGCAGCCTGAACCGGTACAGAGAAACCGGAAAAGATTCCACCCTGCAGAGCCAGTGCCAGAACCAAAAGAAAAGCTGTCAAATATAACTTTTTTTTCTTCATAGTAACTCCTGTGTGTGTTTTTTTTGTAACTGTGAAGGTTTACTTATTTTTCTCTCGTTTATTCTTTAATTCAACATATCTGTTCTTCAGGAAAATCCCTGCTTTTTTGATATATCCCCATATTATGTTTAAAATCCGCAGGAGATATTTCCATATGGTTATGACCAGTCCGGAAAGCGGATTCCATATTTTCATAAAGAAATTATTTTTTCTCGCTTCCAGTTCTTCCGGTGAAACCTTGTGTTTTTCTTCCTTGCAAAGAGGAAGTACTTCACCTGTCTGTTCATCCAGACAGTCAATATTTATATATGTCTCCTCTTCTGCCGGCATTTTTTTGTCATTAAGAGAATGATTGATCAATCTCCAGATCAGAGCATAAAGTACGGCAAATACAGGAACTCCTGCAATCATTCCCGGAACCCCAAAGAGACCGCCCCCGATCATGATGGCAACAATAACCATAAAACTGGAAAGTCCGGTAGATTCTCCGAGAATTTTCGGACCAAGGATATTTCCATCAAACTGCTGAAGAAGCAGGATAAAAATTGCAAAATACAGACCTTTTATGGGATCTACTACTAAAATAAGCAAAATACATGGAATGGCTCCGATGTAAGGACCAAAAAACGGAATGACATTTGTCATACCGATAATTACACTGATAAGAATTGGATACGGCAAATCCAAAAGCAACATTCCAAAATAACACAAAATTCCAATAATAGCAGAATCCAGAAGTTTTCCGTATATGAAACCACCAAAAGTCTTGTCTGTAAAACGCATAACGCGTATAAGCATATTTGCCCATTTATGAGGCAATATGGCATATACCATCATTTTGCTTTTGGCAACAAATTTCTCTTTGTCTGCAAGTACATACAAAGCTACAATGGCACCGATCAGAAAATTCTTCATAAAGATCAGGATATCAAAAATACCTGCTGAAACATTTTTGAGCATATCCTGCATCTGCGGAAGAATATCGGTAGTAAGATACTCCTGTGCTTTTACAGAATACTGGTTGATCATATCGAGCATTTCAGGATTCAGTTTCCATCCATGCTCAACAAATGAATTGAGCCACTTTTCAATAACTTTTACATAGTACGGAAAACTGTAAATAATACTCATGATACTTCGGATCAACTGAGGAAGCACCATCATCAGTAATGCATAAATGATAATCCAGAACAGGAACATGGAAAAAAGGACACATCCCCATCGAATAGCCCGTTTTCCTTTTTTCTGTAACTTAATATTATGCTTTTCCAGCTGCGGATAGATCAGCTTCTGCTCAAAGAGATTGATCAGCGGACTGAGAATATAAGCAAGGATTACACCATAGATAATAGGCGCCATAATTCCCAGAAAAGTTTTGATTCCCACAATCAGGGTTTTCATGTGAAATATGCCATAATAAAACAGCATACTGGCGGCAATTACCAGAAAAGCGGTTACACCCCAGTGTAAATATCGGTTGTCCCAACGAAATTTCATAATGTCCTCCTTTTTAACATGGTATGATTATAGCATATATTTTAACAAATGTCATGAAAATTTAATATATATTAAAAAAAATTATAGCAGTCTTGTTACTGTTCATACACCACTATCCCGAGGCATACAAGCCAAAATTCCATTGCCGCAGGCAATCTGGAATGAATTGAAAAGACTGTTATAAACTCATCCAAAAACAGATACTTTACCAAGGATGTGGTAAAGTATCTGTAAAAATATAATCCTATTTATTTTTTATGGAATCAAAAATCTCAATTGCCTGAATGATTGCTTTTGCTGCACCATCAATTCCAAGTTTGCTGCTGTCTACGCAGAGATTGTAGCTTGAAGCAGCACCCCATTTCTTATTGGTGTAGTAATTATAGTAACTGGAACGGCTCTTGTCTGTCTTATTGATCATGTCTTTTGCTTCTTTTGCAGTTTTATTATGTTTCTGTGAAAGACGGTTAATCCTCCAGTCTGTATCTGCATGTACAAATACACTGAAACAGTCTTTATACTCTGACAACGCATAATCTGCACATCTTCCGACCATAACGCATGGACCTTCGGAGGCCAGTTTCTTGATTGCGTCAAACTGTGCAAGAAATACTTTGTGGTTCATAGGCATATCTGTAAATCCTGAAGAAGAATAACCAAATGAGTAGGTATCCATAACCAGAGAATATAAAAAGCTGTTAGTTGGTCTTTCATCATGATTCTCAAAAAGTTCTTTGCAGATACCGCTTTCATTTGCTGCGTGTTCGAGAAGTTCTTTATCATAACATTTAATACCAAAATATTTGGCAACTTCCTGACCTATCTGTCTTCCTCCACTGCCGTACTCACGACCAATTGTAATAATTGAACTCGTACTATTCATAGTCTGCACTCCCTTCTGTTACATATTCGATAGACATATTATACAATATTTCCAAAAAAATGCAAACTACTTTCGTAATTTTTCTAATAATTTAACGAAATATTCAGGTAAAGGAGCTGTAAACTCCATATATTCGCCCGTTGATGGATGAACAAAGCCAAGAATCATTGCATGAAGCGTCTGTCCCTGCAGATGATAAGGATTCTTACCGGAACCGTACACTTCATCACCCAGAAGTGGATGACCGATACTTGTCATATGCACACGAATCTGATGCGTTCTGCCTGTTTCCAGACGGCATTCCACATAAGTGGCATTTTTGAAACGTTCCAGAACTTTATAATGTGTGACAGCATCCTTGCCGTTTTTATAGTTGACAGCCATCTTTTTGCGGTCAATCGGATGGCGCCCGATGGGACCTTCGATCGTCCCTTCGTCTTCTTTCAGTACTCCTGCTACGATTGCCCGGTATCTACGCCTGATAGAATGCTCTTTTAACTGTTCTGCCAGGTTGCGGTGTGCATTATCATTCTTGCATACAAGAAGTGCACCTGTGGTATCTTTATCGATTCTGTGGACAATACCAGGACGCAGAACACCATTGATCCCCGACAGATTGTCCTTACAGTGAAACATAATAGCATTTACCAATGTTCCGGAAGTATGTCCGGCACTGGGATGAACCACCATCCCCTTTGGTTTATTTACAATAAGTACATCATCATCTTCATAAAGAATATCCAGAGGGATATCTTCCGGAAGTATATCCGGCTCTTTTATGTCAGGAACTGCTACGGAGATTTCATCTCCTTCCTGAACTTTGTAGTTGGCTTTTACAGCAGAACCATTGACGGTTATTTTCTGCTCTTTAAGCAGCTTTTGAATATAAGAACGTGACAGTTCTTCGTTCATTTCAGAAAGATAGCGGTCAATCCGGATACCTGACTGACCGTCAGAAACCTGATAATTAAGAATTTCCATAATACTAATCCTTTTTTATTCTTAAGAAGTCATAATCTTCATCATTTTTGTATCTGAAACACACCAGCATAACAAGTAATATGCCACTGCATACCACATACATATCAGCTATATTAAATACCGGAAAATCAATCAGTGAAAAATAGATAAAATCCACAACATAGCCTCTGCATACTCTGTCAATAAAATTTCCAAGAGCACCGGAAACCATTACCAGTGCAGTTACTGACAGTGGCAGATAATATCTGTTTTTCGGGATTCTGGCATATACATAGATAAATACACCAAAAAACAAAAGGCACAAAATCACAAACACCGGAATTTTACCTTCAAACAATCCAAAGGCCATTCCACGATTTTCGAGATACCGTAATTGAAGAACTCCCGGAATGAGAGAGATATCAGGCTGATCTTTCAGCTGTGCCAGAACAAGAGATTTACTTCCCTGATCCAGGATTGTCAGCAAAAGGATAATAATACAGCCTCTAATCCAGTGCATACATGAAGATACGGAGGAAACAGCTGTCATATCAGAATCTCCCGGATTGCCTGGAGCAGTTCCTCATCTGTGACAGTTTTGTCTATAAAACTTTTACCGATCCCGTCCATAAGGATAAATTTAATATGACCGGCTTCCATTTTTTTGTCTTTTTTGGTTGCTGCCAAGACATCCCCGGCATTCAGTGAATCAACAGAAAGAGGAAGATTATAAGAATGGCACCCTTTTCTGATCTCTTCGTATTCTTCTTCTGTTAATAATCCTCTCTGCATGGAAAGATAAGCGGCAGCGATCAGACCGACTCCAACACACTGTCCATGAAGCAGCTGAAAGTTTTTCATTTTTTCGACTGCATGTCCGACTGTATGACCAAGATTTAAAAGTGCACGTTCTCCCTGCTCCTTCGGATCACGCTCTACCACACCTGCCTTGATCTCGCAGCATCTGCGGATCATTCTGGAAAGCATACTCAGATCCAATTTACTGATCTCAGGCTGATTCTTACATACAAAACGGAAGAACTCTTCATCGCAGATCAGTCCTGTCTTAAGAATTTCACCCATTCCACAGGTGAATTCCCGATTCGGAAGAGACTGCAGGGTACTCATATTCATATATACAAGTCGGGGCTGATGGAAAGCTCCTACCATGTTTTTGTACTGAAGGAAGTCAACACCTGTTTTACCTCCTACGCTGCTGTCAACCTGTGCCAGAAGCGTAGTAGGAACCTGGATAAAATCAATCCCTCTCAGGTAAGTGGAAGCTCCGAAACCTGTCAGATCACCTACAACACCGCCGCCCAGCGCAACCAGCAGACCTTTTCTGTCCATTTCATTCTCAATCAAAGTTTTATATAATTCCTGTACTGTATTCAGGTTTTTGTTCTTTTCACCAGCTTCAAATACAAAAGAGAATATTTCAGAGGAAATTTCCTGAAGAGCTAATTTAACTGCTTCATGATAAAGAGGTGCAACATGACTGTCTGTCACAATACAGATTTTCCGGTTTTCAAGTCCTTCTTCTCTGATCGCACCGGCAAGATCCTGAAAGTCATTTTTAAAATAAATAGGATAATGGAAATCTCCTTCCCGTTTTACAAGTAATTTCTGTTCTGCCATTTTCCTGTTCTCCTTTTATTACAAAATTTATACATAGCGCATAATACGCACACTGCAGCGTCCTTTTTTTGTCTGGTGAGAAACACCGTCAAAAATGAACCGTCCTTTCCCACGTACAGATATAATGTCACCATCTTTCGGCTCATATCCGTTGCTGGTGATCAGTTTTCCGTTGACAAAAACCTGCCCGCCTTCAATATAAGATACCATACTGCTTCTGGATGTCTTAAAAGCAAGCGAGATCAATGAATCCAGACGTACCGAAGCGCAGGTACCGCTGACAGATTCAAGGACAGGGCGTGGAAATTCATCAGAATCCTCCACTTTTGTGATCAGAATATTGGTATGACGGACCCGGCACAGATTTTCAAGAAAGAATTCCGTCATTTTGTTCTGGCAGAAAAACCAGGCAGCTTTTTTCTGAACAACAATATCACCGATCACACTTCTGTCTACTCCAAGATTGAGAAGTGCACCGAGATAATCACGATGAGAAAGCTCTTCAGAGAATTTAAGAGCCTTTGGTTCAATCCTCAGACAGTCGATGGGATATTCCCATGTAAAAGCAAGAGCATCAGGATGAAATGCAACCATCTGACGCTCCGCATTCTCATAGCCTCCGGACGTCTCCATAACAATCTGGGGAAACTGATGTTTCAGGCTACTGACTATATTCTGTTCATTTAAATTAAGAAAATCCGAAAATGTAACGATATCTCTCTGCCAGGAGAGATTTGCCAATTCCCGGATTCTCTTAAGAAAAAATTCGTCTTTTTTCATCCTGGATCAATATCCTGCTCTTACAGACGGAGCAGAGCCTCCCAGAATATTCTGAAGGTCACCGGTAATATCTACATTGTACGGTCCAAGTACAAAGATATAGCTAGATACTTTCTGAAGGCTGCCGCCTAAAGAATAGCATGCACCGGACGTGAAATCGATGATCCTCTGTGCCAGTTCCACATCAATTCCCTCCAGATTCAAAATAACAGTAGAATTATCTACTAAAGTGTCAGCAATCTCACGCGTATCTTCCATAGAAGAAGGTTTGATCACACAGACTTCCATATTTGGGCCCTGATTTGATTTGCGGCTGCTTCTCATTGGAGTAATCTTGGAAGATGCTGCAGGACGTGTCTGGCGTTCGGCGCGTTCCTGTTTGACCGTAACCTTAGACGGAGCCGAAGCGGTCTGTTTTGGAGCAGATGCCTGTTTAGGAGCTGTCTTTACTGCTTTCTCTTCTACATCATCGAAGTCATCATTATCGTCGGATTCTTTTTTCTTAGAGAATTTATCAAAAAATTTCTTCTTTGGTTTCTCATCGAAATCGTCATCGAGAAAGTCATCATCTTCTTCCTCATCTAACAGATCATCATCTAAGAATCCATCATCATCGTAATCATCGTTTAATTTGATGGCATCTAAAAATTTATCTAAAACGCCCATTTTAATCTCCAATCTTATTTTAATCTTCTTTTATTGAGTAATCTCTTTCGCCAAAGATACCCGTTCCCACGCGCACCATAGTGGCCCCTTCCTCAACTGCGACCTGATAATCATTTGTCATTCCCATACTCAGGACGCTCATATTAACATTATTAATGTTTTTGGCCGCAATGTCAACACTTAATTTCTTTAATTTTTGAAAAACTTCTCTGTTTTCTTCAGGATTTGCTACAAATGGTGCAATTGTCATAAGTCCTTTTACCTGAAGATGCTCATAAGAAGAAATTTCTTCCAGAAATGGTAATACCTCTTCGACTGAAAGGCCAAACTTACTTTCCTCTCCTGCTACATTTACTTCGATCAGAACCGGCATGCAGATATCTTTTTTTGCTGCCTCTTTTTCGATGGCCTCTGCCAGGCGGACAGAATCTACAGAGTGTACCATAGATACTTTATCAATAATATATTTCACTTTATTTCTCTGTAAATGTCCGATCATGTGCCACTGTACATCTGATGGCATCTGATCGTATTTATCTACGATCTCCTGAACCTTATTCTCCCCAAACACTCTTGCACCCGCATCATATGCTTCTTTCAGCATTTCCACCGGTTTGGTCTTACTGACCGCAATAAGAGTTACCTCTTGGGGAGAACGCCCTGCAGTATCGCAGGCCTCTTCAATATTCTTTTTTACAAGGTTTAGTTTATCAGCTAACATATTAAGCCTCCTTAATTAGTATAAAATGTCTTCTTCCTTTACTTTATCAGCGTTTCGAACAATGTGATCATATCTGGAAAGACCGTAGGTGGTGTTTTTAGATACAATAGCATATTCTTCGTTCTCATCAAGTATTTCAATACGGCGAAAAACCGCATAGCCTTTATTAATACAGTATACTCCCTCCAGGGTATCTGTCTCTCCGATCACATATTTTTCACCGGTATCCGTATTGATCAGGGCATCCCCTTCCTTAAATGAACTCTTGTCAACATAATAAATCTGAGGTTGTTCTGCTTCGTCCACTGCCAGTTTGGAGACAGATGAATCATCAATGCTTGCGTAAATGCTCACATTTTTAAATGTTGTTTTATTTTTCCCCTCATAAAGGGTAAAACCTGTCTGATTATCCTGTGTAGTGGCCATTCTGGATGGAATCACATAAAAATCCTTGGTTACAATAGAGGTAAGAGGGATTTTCAGACCTACAACTGTGTTGGTTACAAGTTCAATGTCCAAAAAACGGTCAGATGCATAACGAATCAGACCTTTATTGAAATCAATCTGTCCATATTTGTCACCGTCTATGGTAATAATGGAAAAATCTCCGTTTTGTGTCATATCGTCTTTTAAAAATTTGACACGTATTGTAGAACGGTCTTTCAGTTTTTCAACCTGTCTATCGCTCAAAGGAATCAGAAGGCTCCAGCGTTCATCTGTGATAATGGTATAAATATCATCTCCTGCTTTTACCTTGTCGGAAGTTTTCAAATCTGTTTCATGGTAAGAATTCTGATCGAAATCTTCTGCCTTTACAGCATCTACTGTTTTTCCTTCATAATTATCCATGGAATATAAAACGATACCATCAGATTGGGACTGGCAGATAGTTTGATTTCCGGGATAAATATCTGCTGTTTTGTCATTGTCACCACTGTCATTTTCTTCACCGTCCTCATCTGAAGTAAGAGGAGCAGATGAGGTATTGCCAGACTCTGCATATTGAAGGATATTTCCCTTCAGTTCATATTTAAAGCTGTAGGTGCTGTTAAATTTACTTGAACTGAATCCTTTGGAAAAACTCATCATATCAGTCCGTACCTTTGAAAGTTCTTCCGGGGCAAGAGATGCCGGAGCAGAAGCTGTTTTTGTATCACTAAGTCCGTACACCGCTCCGGAAGCATTGATCTTACTGCCCTCCCTTGCATAATAAGTAATATAGCCTGATGAATCTGCCTTGCATAAACTTTCTTCACGTATGGCAAGACCGGTATATGTTTCGTTGCGGGATAAAGGTCCTGATGTAACCTGATAGGACTCAATATGACTAGTTGTAAAATATAATATGGCACTGAATGCCATATATATGAATAAGATGCCAAACATGATCGTTCCGATATTCAGCCCCACGACCATGCGAAGCCTTGCCAGGATTCCCGGCATTTTTTTTGATTTATTATCAGACAATGGGATGTCTCCTTTTTGTGCAGTTCATAATCATTCTATAACTGTTCAGCGATTTCACAGTGACTGCTGAATAGTTACACCATTTTCCAAAATATTGTAACACTTTGCACATTTAAAAACAAGTTTATTCATAAAGAATTCACAATAATCGTTACTGTTCACACACCACTATCCCGTTACTGAGAATGGAGTAAACAGTAACGGGAGCACATAAGTAAGAACACATTTTCAGAATATAAGTTTGCTTTTTGTCAGGAATTATGATATGATAAAAAAATCAGAAACTGTTCAGTATCTCATAGAATAGCAGACTGCTGAATGGTTATGAAGAGTGTACGAACAAAAAATAACTTAAAAAGGAGGGTATAATTATGCCATATGGAAGAATCACGCCAAAGCAGCAGGAGATTCTTGATTACATAAAGAATGAGATTTTGAACCGGGGATTTCCGCCGGCAGTTCGTGAAATCTGCGAGGCAGTCAACCTGAAATCTACTTCTTCCGTTCATTCACATCTGGAAGCACTGGAGAAAAATGGATATATCCGCAGAGATGCAACGAAACCACGTGCGATTGAGATCATTGATGACAATTTTAATCTGGTCCGCAGAGAGGTTGTGAATGTTCCCATCATAGGAACTGTGGCAGCCGGACAGCCACTTCTGGCAGTTGAGAATATTGAAGGCTATTTCCCTATCCCTGCAGAGTTTATGCCTAATTCACAGAGCTTTCTGTTGAAAGTAAAAGGGGAAAGTATGATAAACGCCGGAATTTTTGACGGAGATCAGGTTCTGGTAAAACAGCAGTCCACAGCAGAGGATGGAGATATTGTTGTTGCGCTGATCGATGACGGTGCTACAGTTAAGACTTTCCATAAAGAAAAAGGATACTATCGTCTCCAGCCGGAAAATGATACAATGGAGCCAATCCTTGTACATGAAGGTCTTCAGATTCTTGGCAAAGTATTTGGTGTGTTCCGTTTGTATGAGTAATATAACTGATACGTGAATATTAAATTTTGCGGCATTTATCAGTGTATGGTATATCAATTCAAAAAAACAACAGAGGAAATCAGGTATCTCTTGATGATGATATCTGATTTCCTCTGTATTTTATTTTGCAAATTTCACAAAGTCAGGCGGATAAAATCATCCGCCTCGCTACGCAGTTCTACACCGAATAACTGTAAATTTTTCGTTACTGTTCACTGGTAATATCCCGCGAGGTGTTTTTTGTGAACGAAGGTCACAGAAAACCCGAGACATACCGCGCGAATTTATGCGATTAGCATAAAGTCTGTGCATCGCAAGCATGTTGCTGTGAACAGAGTGAACAGTAACAATTTTTTCTACTTATTTCTCAAGAAATTCATTAACGTCAAGAACCTTACCATCTCTCCAGATTCTTTCGAGGTCATAGAAAAGACGATTCTCTTCGTCAAATACGTGGACGATCATATCGCCGTAATCCATAAGAACCCAGCTGGAGTTTCTGGTTCCCTCAATCTGTTTTGCTTCAAATCCGGCTCTGCCAAGTGTTTCATCTACATTGTCAACCATAGCCTGAACCTGATTCTGGTTGGAAGCACTTGCAATTACAAAATAATCGGCAATTACAGATACTTCATGGATATCTATTACTTTAATATCTTTTCCTTTTTTCTCATCAAGTGCGCGGCAGGCAAGTTTTGCCATTTCAAGTTCTCTGTTCATGGAAACAACCTCTCTTTCTATCTGCTTTTGTAACTGTTCAATATCTTCATGATTAACAGGCTATTGAATAGCTACATATATCTTCTCTAAATAAATATTTATATCCGTAATCTGTTCTCCCTGTTGTGCTGTCCCCTATATGTAAAACTCTGCCAGTCGAGACAATTTATACTCAGGACTGTCTTTTCATGTGTAAATCCCTGTAATACAAGAAAGCATCTTTCGTAGCATTATCAATATCTTTCGGATTTTCCTCCAGATAAGCCAGTGTATCACCCAAAATCTTATACATACATTCGTCAAGATCCTGAAAAGCCAGTTTACGTACAATTGCAAGATTAGGAGCTTTATCACGTTTTGGTTCAATATAATCGGCAATATAGACGATTTTTTCCAACAGTGTCATCTCCGGCTTTCCGGTAGTATGCCAGGTGATGGCAGAAAGAATATTTTCATCTGTAACATCATACTTAGCCTTAGCTACGTAAGCTCCAAGCTTGGCATGAAGTAAAAAAGGATGCTCCTGTTCGAATTCAGATACCGAAATATGATGCTGGCTGCACATTTTCAGCTTCTTTTTGTTAGGAATACATTTTGCACAGTCATGGAGCAGTCCGGCAGTCTGGGCTGTGATCAGATCACAGTCATGAACCATGGCAAGTGCTGCACATGTAAACATAACTCCCAACGTATGTTCATAACGATCCTCATCCAGATATTTTGCTAATTTTTTCTGCATTTTTATAAAATCATACTCTGCCATCGGAAGATCATCCTTTCTTTTCGGCCAGACTGTAAATCTGGTTTTCTCTGATATACTCAATCACCGGATCAGGAATATAGTAACGCACACTTTTATCTTCGCTGATCCAGTTTCTGAGCATTTCGCTGGATACATCAAGGTTTGTGGTATTCAGTGTCAGAAATGTGCCATTATATTTAAGTGAAAGACGGTTCATTTCTGCTTCGAGCTCTGCGATTGTGGAATGATTTCTTACAGCAGTTACCAGAATGCAGTTTCTGCAGATTCTTTCCGGTTCACGCCATGTATCAAAGTCATACAGGGAGTCTGCGCCGATTATAAAATAATAATCAGTATCCGGATTCTTCTCTTTTAGCATTTCCAGTGTATGATAAGTGTAAGTATAACCATTTTCATGCATTTCAGTCAGCGACAGTTCAAAGTGAGGATTTCCGGTAATCGCCCTGCGGACCATTTCAACTCTTTCTTCATCTGTGGCACGTCCCTGACGGTTTCTCTTGTGAGGCGGATTTCCGGAAGGCATGAACAGTACCTTTTCCAGTCGGAACTGTTCGTATGCTTTCTCTCCCAGAATCAGATGCCCCATGTGGATGGGATCAAAAGTACCGCCCATAATACCAATTCTGTGTTTGATGTCAGCCATAAAAAACTCCGTATTATTTTCTGGGTAATTCAATTTTTTTCTTTTCGTTTTTGCCTTCACGGTATAAAACAATTTTCTTGCCGATAACCTGTACGATCTGGGAACGTGTACGTTCTGCCAGAACCTCAGCCATCTGGCGCGGATCCTCCAGGCAGTTCTGAAGAACACTGATCTTGATCAGTTCTCTGGCTGCAAGCGCCTCATCTACTGCTGCTGTGTTCTCAGGAGTAAGACCACCCTTTCCAAGCTGAAGGATTGGATCCATGGTCATTGCAAGACCTTTTAAATAAGCTCTCTGTTTACTTGTCATTTTTATTTTCCTCTGTTATTCTCTGCAAACGGACAAAGTCATCCGTCTTACCACATCTGTTTCATTATTGAATCTATTTATAGTAATCAAAATCAAATCCGTACATACGCACAGTATCACCTTCCTGAATGCCTGCCTTCTCAAGTTCTTCCAGGATGCCTCCCTCTTTCAGGAATTTCTGGAAGAATGCGAAACCTTTTTCGGAATCAAGATTTGTGTAGCCAAGCATCTTTTCAATCTTCGGTCCCTCGACAACAAAAATTGTCGGATCTTCAGGGCTCTGCTCTACTGTATATGGAAGATTTTCTCCGATCAGCATATCTTCAGGGAAGAATTCCTGTTCAAATACTACAGGCTCCTGTGAGCAGCTGTCAAGAAGTTCTTTCACATGGAATAAAAGTTCTCTCACACCCTGACCGCTGACAGCGGAAATCGGATATACCTGGATTCCTTTTGGCTCAAATTCTGCCTTAAGTTTGTCAACCGGGCTCTCTTCGCCGTCTTCTGTATAGATACAGTCGATTTTGTTTGCTGCGATCACCTGTGGTCTTGCAGCAATTTCCGGATTATAAGCTTCCAGTTCTTTATTAATCTTGTAAATATCATCGATTGGGTCACGTCCCTCTGTAGATGCTGCATCTACAATGTGGATAATGACTCTGGTACGTTCAATGTGGCGGAGGAACTCATGTCCAAGTCCCACACCTTCGGAAGCACCTTCGATCAGACCGGGAATATCAGCGATTACAAAACCACCGTTTTCAGTATCTACAACACCAAGATTTGGGCTCAGGGTTGTAAAGTGATAGTTGGCAATTTTCGGCTGTGCGTTGGTAACACGGGAAAGGAATGTGGACTTTCCGACATTCGGGAATCCAACCAGACCTACGTCTGCGATTACTTTCAGCTCCAGAAGAACTTCCAGTTCCTGCGCAGGCTGTCCTGGCTGTGCATATTTCGGAACCTGCATGGTTGCAGTCGCATAATGCTGGTTTCCTTTGCCACCTCTTCCGCCTCTTAATACGATCTGGCGTTTATTTTCACCGGACATATCAGCAATTACTTTACCGGATTCTGCATCCATGATAACAGTTCCTTCCGGAACTTTTAATACAACATCTTTTCCATCGGCACCATGGCAGCGTTTTTTGCCGCCTTCCTGTCCGTCTTCTGCTTTATATTTTCTTCTGTGTCGGTAGTCGCCAAGGGTGTTCTGGCCTTCATCTACCTCAAATATCACGTCTCCTCCACGACCGCCGTCGCCGCCGTCAGGACCGCCATTCGGAACATATAATTCTCTGCGGAAACTTACATGGCCGTCGCCGCCTTTACCGGAGCGGATATAGATTTTCGCTCTGTCTGCAAACATATGACACACCTCTGTCCTTTACTAATGATCATTTCGTAATAGTAATCTTCTTAAATTAATGCATTTGAGACCGTTCAGCAGGATTTCGCGCTCTGATGAGTCGAATCAATATGCATTATTTACATGGATTGCTATGGTTTCTTTTATATCATATAACTCTTTTAATCTATAGTAATTCTACTATAAAAGAAAGGCTCCAAACCCATATTAGATTTGAAGCCTTCGCTTAACCAGATTATTCTGCTTCTACTGGAACGATAGAAACCTGTTTCTTATCGCGTCCTTTTCTGGTAAATCTTACGACACCATCTTTAAGTGCGAATAAAGTATAATCTTTACCGCAGCCTACGTTCTCACCAGCATGGATCTTAGTTCCGCGCTGTCTGTAAAGAATATTTCCAGCTTTAACAAACTGTCCGTCTGCTCTCTTCGCACCTAATCTCTTGGATTCGGAATCACGACCGTTCTTTGTAGAACCAACTCCTTTTTTATGTGCGAATAACTGAAGGTTCATTTTCATCATGTTGTTACACCTCCTTGACTTTTACTGTCAAATATCGATTGTTATAACTATGTTCAATTTCTGTTAATCCGAGAATCAGCGAATCCATGAGAAGGGTTCCCCTCTCAGTAACCGGAGCCGTAAAATGAAAAGATACATAGCCGTCATCTTCCTGCACTTCAAACTGATCATCTGTAAATGTCTCAAGAGAATTTACAGTATTGATCACCAGTACAGAAACAGCAGCACAGACAATATCCTGTCCTTCCTCTGCATATCCGGCGTGACCTTTCGAAACAAATTCCAGATAATTTCCATTTCTCTTCTTAACTGTAATTGTAATCATAATGACACCAGATTAACCGTTAATCTTTTCGATTTTTACTTTAGTGTACTGCTGTCTGTGACCGTTTTTCTTGTGATATCCAGTTTTTCTCTTGTATTTGTAAACGATAACTTTTTTTGCTTTACCGTTCTCAACTACAGTAGCGGTAACACTGGCATCTTTCACATCTTCACCAGCTTTTAATCCGTCATTGCTTACTGCAATAACATTATCAAAAGTAACAGTTTCACCAGCTTCAACACCGAGTTTCTCAACTCTGATTACGTCGCCTTCAGCAACTTTGTACTGTTTACCACCTGTTGCAATAATTGCGTACATCTGTGGCACCTCCTATAATCTTTACTCGCCAGATATGGTGACCTTTCGGTGCTTGTACCTCTCTGTGCGGCATCTCATTTATAATAGCGGACAAAATTCGATTTGTCAATAAGTTTTTTTCAATTTCTTTGAATTTTTTTCTTTTATTTTACAGGTACAATTTCAATCCGGTATCCGTCAGGATCTGTGATAAAATACAAACTGCAGAGCAGTTATTCAGTTACGGAAAAATATCAATGAGAATTGCAGATGCTCATTTAGTTTACATAATTATTTTATGACAAACTATAATTCTCTGATTTCCTCAATCACAGGTTTTCGCACTTTCTTTCTGGTAAGTTCCAGGATGTGCAGTGGAGTGACGTCCACTGCTTTTGCCTTTACCGGATCTTTGCGCAGATATTTCTGCAGGACATGGAACAGTTCATCCTGATGATCCTGATTTTCCATATTAATAAAATCAATCAGAATAATTCCGGACAGGTTTCTGAGACGCAACTGTCTGGCAATTTCCTTTGCTGCCTCCAAATTGATTTTTCGGTAAGTTTCCTGCATTTTCTTTTTGCCTGTAAACTTTCCGCTGTTTACATCAATGGATACAAAGGCTTCTGTCTGCTGGATTACCAGAAATCCACCACTGTTCAGCCAGACTTTCTCATGCTGGATTTCTTCTAAGACAGTTTCCAGGCGATAAAGTTTGTAAAGAGGGAGAAGTTTATCATCATAAAACCGCAGCTTCTCTTTTTCCTCCGGGCTGTTACTGTTAAGATAGTCAGAAATCTGTCGGGATATCTCAGGGATATCTGTTATGATCTCTTCCAGGTTCCGGCTGTTGGCGTCACGGACTGCAGAGATATAAAAAGGCTCTGTTCTATATACGCAGCTGAAACAGGTACGGGATCTTCCGTCTACAGCAGCTTTATGATACAGGCCCTTCAGGTATTCCAGTTCTTTCAGTATTTCTTCTTTTGATGCATCTGCTGCATTTGTACGAACGATGATACCAAACTCTTTATCCGGACGGTTAACTTCTGCTTCCATCCACTTACTGATACGGCTTCTGTCATCATTGGAAAGTTTGGAAGACAGACCAAATTTCTTATCGCCGGTTGTAAGAACCAGATATTTGCCTGTAAAATTCAGATTCGTGGTTACAGCCGGTAGTTTTCCCTTCATTGCTTCCCGGCTGATCTGCACAAGGATTTCATCTCCTGCCTTTAATGGGCGGTCACCTTTTTTTACAGAAGCATAAATCGCATTTGGAGCATCGGAAAGCTGCAGGTAGCATTTTTCCCCGGCAGAAATCTGTACGAATGCAGCACCGATATTGGCAGCTATATTCTCTATCTGTCCAACATAAATATTTCCAAGAGAAGATTTCTCCCCAACAGGTTCGAAGCGCAGTTCCATTACTTTACCGTCTTCTTCATACGCACATACATAGCATGGAATCTGCCGGATATTCATTTGGGTAATAATCAGTTTACTCAACTTCTTCACCCAGTGCTTCCAGAGTTACAAATTTATGTTCTTCCTCTGTTCCTTTATCTGCGTATACTTCCAGACGTTTGATGGAATAAGCAAATTCCGGAAGTTCTATGCCAAGCCATGAGAAGAATGTATCTGTTACCAGTTCCGGTTTTGTGTAATTGGCACTTGCGGAAGCAAGCATCATAAAGATCTTGTCTCCCTGAAGTTCCATCTTATAGATAAACGGGCGAATATCAATTTCCTTTTCGCTTCGTTTGGTCTTTTTCATTACTGTGATCTCCGGCTGCGCCAGGAAATCACTGATTTTATCTTTCCAGGAAATTTCAGGCTCTTTTCCCGGACGAAATTCTACATAATAATCGGCTGCTGCCACCAGTGACATTGCCTTACCCGCCTTTCCGTCCTCAACCTGACGGGTACTGAGTACATGTACCCCTTCTACCATCACTGCATCCAGACGTCTTGTGATCTCTGAAGTAGGAACTGTCTCTGCCAGCTCCAGATCGAAGTACTCTCCCAGACTTTCCGTACCAACTCCTAATGGTGCGGCAAAAGACATGATCATATGCGGACTGTATCCACCGGAAAAAGCAACCGGAAGATTGGCTCTGCGGATAGCCTTCTGGAAATAACGCATGGTATCCAGATGTCCCACAAATTTCACAGGACCCTCTTTGCTGAATTTAATTCTTACCTTCATAACATACACCTCCGCCATAACGCATAGCACCACAGCCGGAACATTTCTGACGGCAGTTTGGTGTTACAGTTTCTTTCTTTGCCTGTTCCCATTCGTGGATCAGGAACTTCTTGGTCACTCCTGCATCAATGAAATCCCACGGAAGGATCTCATCTGTGGAACGTTCTCTGAGAGTATAGAAATCAATATCTGTGTTGGTTTCCGCAAAAGATTCTTTCCATATATTATAGTCAAAACTCTCTGACCAGGCATCGTAGATCGCACCTTTTTCATATGCTCTGAGGATAACTTTTGAACAACGGCGGTCACCTCTTGCAAGGAACCCTTCAAGAATCGTTACATCCGGCTCATGCCAGCTGTAGCGGATACTTCTCTGGTTTAACTGTGCGCGGATCTCGCTTTTTACGACCTTTGCTTTCTCCACGAAATCTTCCTCTCTGTACATGCCTGCCCACTGGAATGGAGTAAATGGTTTCGGTACAAAGAAAGAGGTACTTACATTGACCTGAACCTTGCCATTACGTTTTTCTTTCGGCACTTCTTCATAATAAGTTTCTGCAATTTTCTGAGCAAGATGAGCAATACCTTTCATATCATCTTCTGTTTCAGTTGGAAGTCCGAGCATGAAGTAAAGCTTTACCTGATTCCATCCACCTTTGAATGCTTCACCTGCACCATGAAGAATATTCTCTTCAGTCAGACCTTTGTTGATAACATTACGCAGACGCTGGGAGCCTGCTTCCGGTGCGAAAGTAAGGCTGCTCTTCTTTACATCCTGTACCTTGCTCATAACATCCAGGGCAAAAGCATCGATACGCAGGGATGGCAGAGAGATATTGACAGCATTGCCATGAAATTCTTCGATCAGGAAGTTTACCAGTTCCTTCAGCTCAGAATAATCACTGGAGCTTAGAGAACTTAAGGAAATCTCCTCATGTCCTGTATTCTGAAGCATTTCTCTGGCACTTGCCTTTAAATCCTCCACATTGCGCTCTCTGGTAGGACGGTAGATCATACCTGCCTGACAGAAACGGCATCCGCGAATACAGCCACGCTGGATTTCCAGGGTAACACGATCCTGAGTAGCTTTAATAAATGGAACTACAGGAGCTTTGATCGCGCGGTAGTCTTTAGTGACATCGGTGATCAGCTGTTTACAGACTTTCTCAGGTACGCCCTCTTTTGCAGGTGTAAAGGAAGCAATGGTGCCGTCTTCTTTGTAGGTTACATTGTATAAAGAGGGAACATAAATTCCGGGAATCTGGGAAGCTGCAAACAGGAAGTCTGCTCTGGAGCCGCCTGCTGCCTTGTTTGCCTTATATGCATCAAACAAAGCATCATAGACAGTCTCACCCTCGCCAATATAAAACATATCAAAAAATTCTGCGATCGGTTCCGGATTATATGCACATGCACCGCCGCCGATGACGATAGGGTCATCTTCCTTACGATCCTTTGCCAGAAGTGAAACATGGCTCAGGTCAAGTACCTGAAGCACATTGGTATAGCACATCTCATATCCAAGGGTAATACCAAGGAAATCAAACTCCTTTACAGGCTCCTGGGATTCCAGGGCAAAGAGAGGAATATGTTCCTCACGCATAATTTTATCCAGATCCATCCACGGAGAAAAGACACGCTCACACCAGACGTCCTCACGTTCATTGAACATGTTATAGAGGATCATCATGCCCAGATTGGACATACCGATTTCATAAACATCCGGAAAGCACATGGCAAAGCGGATCTCTACGTCATTCTTATCTTTCATTACAGAGTTGACTTCACCACCGATGTAACGGGCAGCCTTGTCAACTTTCATTAAAATTTCATCGCTTAAAGCTAGAGTTCTCATAGTATTCCTTTCAGAGGTTATTGTATCAACATTGTGTTAAGCAGGGAAAATCCCCCACAATATTCCTATTATATACGGAATGGTGGGGGATTTCAAGGGAGAGTCGGATAGTTTGCAGTTTTTATCTGACAGTATCAGGCTGTAAAAGCGTGAGTAATGTTTCGTATACATATGTATTTTCTCTGACGATTATAGAAAGTTCCTCTTTGGCCTGATTCAGCTGGTGAAATAAATTACGGACATCAGATCTGCCTTCTTTGAAATGTTTTGAACGCAGATATCTGTTCTGATCATAGTAATATCGTTCGTCCAATATGATAACAAGACGTTTTATGTCTCTCACGGCAGTAATCTCATATTCATAACCCTGATGTATATAATCTTCCAGTAAGGCAGCAGTCTCCTCTTCATTATTTGCATATACAACAGAAACATGCGGATAGGGTTTTGAGGTTTTTCTGTCTGTAAGGTGTATCATATTCTGGATAAATGAGGAAAGTTCCGCATTGGTACGGATGCGGTTGGTTAAGTGAAACATCTGGATTTCCGGCAGGTTTTCTATGAGTTTTAATGTATTTACCCCTAATTCTTCAGGACATATGGCATCTTCGGAATCGCTGGAAAATATTACAGGAAACTCCCCCTCCGATTGCGTTAACAGAATCTGCAGTTTTTCTGAAGAAAGCAAATGTGCTTCGTCTACCAGAACTGCACTGTAATGTTTCAGCTCTGTATTTTCGGTCAGCTGATTGTCCGAAAGAAAAGCAATACGTTGTAAACGTTTATGCAGTATTTTCCATTCTTTTCCGGCATTGCCACAGTGAATCATGCATATCTGCTGACGCCTGGACAGTTTCATGGCGATATCATAGAGAAGCAATGTTTTTCCTGTTCCGGGAAGTCCGGTAAAACAGAAATATTCGAACCGGCTGATACGGAGTTTCTTTAAGATCTGGCGCTGGATATCCCGCTGCTGGGAAGTCAGGAAGTATTCTTTTTTCAGGAAACGGGCCGGTTCTGTGATGGGGGAAATCAGATATAGTTCGGCCTGAAACAGATCGTCAATATTCCCCTGATAATCACTGCTCTCCTTTTGCAGTGATCCGCACAGTTCTGTCCAGTCGGCTTCTGCAATATGATCATGATTGGTAAGCCTGACAAGGCGATTCTGACTGCTGATATACGTATAAGACTGTATGGAGCGTCCGAGAACGGAAAGGTAATAACGGTTCTGCATAAGCTGTTTACGAATTGCCTCCTCAGATACAGCTCCGCTTTTCAGTTCAATATTTATGATCTGGTCGTCTTTGATCTGGAGAAGATCAAATTCTTTCCCGAGTTTTGGAATCTGGTAGGAATAGAAAAAGCGCAGGGAACAGACTTTAGTCATATGTGATTCTAACTGGCGTACCAGTGCTTTCATACTCTGAAGTTCCCATTCCCGTATTTTGAGGAAATATTCCCGACCGGATAACTGACGTTCCAGTTTTGACAGAGAATCTGTATTCTGATTTCTCGTAAGTGCATATATGGATATTGATCTCATAACTTTTACCTTTCATTTTGCCGGAATTCTTTTATACTATTATAGCAAATATCAGCAATTGCAGGTAGCCTGAAAACCAAAAACAGCCAGGTGGATTTTTCCCTGGCTGTTTTCCCCATCTGAATCAGATTCAGAAATTGTTTTGAAATATCTATTATATTGTGGTTTGGCTGAATTACTCAGCTACAGCGATAGCTTCCACTTCGCAGAGTACGTTCTTCGGAAGCTGTTTTACAGCGACGCAGGAGCGGGCCGGTTTGCTTGTGAAGTATTTCTCATACACAGCGTTGAATGCAGCGAAATCTGCCATATCAGCAAGGAAGCATGTAGTCTTGATAACATTGTCAAATGTAAGTCCGGCTTCTTCAAGAATTGCTCCTACGTTCTTGCAGGACTGCTCTGCCTGTGTTTCGATTTTATCGCCTGCAACTTCACCTGTAGCCGGGTCTACCGGAATCTGACCAGATGCAAATAAGAAGTTTCCTGTCATTTTTGCCTGAGAATATGGTCCGATTGCTGCTGGTGCTTTTTTTGTTTCAAGTGTTTTCATGAGTGAATTCCTCCCGTACGATTTAGTGTGATTGATTGATTGTCTGTATCTGTATCCATATCTTACCACCAAAAAAATATTTAGTCAACGGCAAAAAAATTGTCACATAAGAAATTCCTCTTTTATTAATGAAAGAAAAGATGAAAAATACTGACGATAATCTGATCAGTGGAAGCTCTTGAGCCAGTTTACCAGAGAATCATGCCAGATATTATCATATACTGTTTTCTTCATCTGGTCTGTAACAAGGCCGTTACCTGCCATTTTGGCAAGGATTGCCTGCTGTAATTCATCTACAGTCATGTCTTCCGGGGATTTATTCATATCTACAATTACTGTCTTTTCCTTTTCAGCAGCGGCTTCCGTATTTTCCGGAAAACTGTTTTCTGCTGATATGGCTGAAGTATCGGCAGTTTTTTCAGGCTGAATATCTTCTGCTTTTGCTGCTGCGGTTTTTTCTGTTGCGGTTATTGTTTTCTGTGCAGGAGACTCAGTCTGTGTGGAAGTTGTTTCTTCTGTTTCTTCCTGTACTTTTTCGATATCTGCAATTTCTGTTTTTACCGGTATATATTCTGGCATTTCACCCGCCGGAACCCAGATTTCACCGCTGTTTGCGGCTACTGTTACATTGATACGTCCATCCTGAACAGGTACTTTACGGCCTGTGAGGGTTCCGATATATTCTGCGCAGTTTCCTGCCGGAAGGCTCATATCTGCTGCATTATCATCGTTATTTACGGTAACGATCACACGTATTCCGTCAAGGTCACGGGCAAATGCAAACTGGCGGTTGGTAAGCTGAAGTTCAGCGTAGCTTCCGTAGCTTAATGCAGGTGTATGCTGTCGTATCTTTCCAAGAGCTGCGATCAGGGCTGTACATGGATTCTTCTGTACTGCATCTGCATAGTCTTTGATATCCAGAGCCGGTCTGAGGCTGTCATCGGAGAATTTCTCTTTCTTTCCTTCAATACCGAACTCAGAACCGTAATAGATACTTGGTACACCCGGAAGTGTATAGAGTAAGACATGAACAGGTGCAAAATGTGCTTTATTTGAAAGCTTGGTATAAATACGTTCTACATCATGGTTGTCCACAAAGTTGTAGAGATCAAGATTTCCCATATTCTGGAGATATTTTACAGTATGTGCGATCTCGAAATAGTTATGATCGTTATGTCCGCTGTAGAGTGCTTTATGCAGGGCATAGTTTGTTACACTGTGGAGCGTTTCTCCATTTACCCATCTGCTGTAATCGCCATGGATCACTTCGCCCATAAGCCAGAAATCTTCCTTTACTTCTGCTGCTGTACGGCGCATGGCACGCATGAAATCAAAATCAAGGACATCTGCCGCATCCAGACGGATTCCATCTACATCAAATTCTGATACCCAGAAACGGATCACATCACAGATGTAATTCTGTACTTCCGGGTTTCTTTGGTTTAATTTTACCAGAAGGTTGTATCCACCCCAGTTTTCGTAGGAGAAGCCGTCATTGTATTCCGTATTCCCTCCGAAGTTCACATTGCAGTACCAGTTGAGATATCTGGAATGTTCGCGGTTTTGCTGAATATCTTTAAATGCAAAGAAATCACGGCCTGTGTGATTGAATACACCATCGAAAATAACTTTGATCTCTTTTTCATGACAGGCTGCCACGAAGTTTTTAAGGTCTTCGTTGGTTCCGAGACGGGAATCCAGCTTTTTGTAATCTGTGGTTTCATAGCCATGTCCTACACTCTCGAATAAAGGTCCGATGTATAATGCTGTACATCCGATTTCTCTGATGTGGTCGATCCATGGAAGTAATGTGTTCAGACGGGAAACAGGAGCACTGTAGTCATTGTGCTTCGGCGCACCGGTTAAACCCAGTGGATAGATGTGATAGAAAATTGCCTCATTATACCAGCTCATAAATGACACCTCTGTTTTTAAATTTATAATTTCAATTTTATGGGGATTTTTTACCCTGATATCATACAGGAAAGAAAATAATTAGATAAACTGTATTAAAGTTGAAATTATATTCATACGATTCTTATAATAACAGATTTTTCAGACAGAATCCAGTTTTTTTTCAATTTTGGCTTGTATATCTCAGGATAGTGATGTATGAACAGTAACTTAAAATTTACTCTACAAAAAAATCTACTTAAGGTATATAATATTGCTGTAAATAATCTGGATATGCATAGAAATAGAAAGAAACAAACATAGATAAGCAAGGAGAATATAAACTATGAGACATATAGATGAAATTCAGATTGCCGGAACTGCAATCCTGCTTTGTGGCGCGATGTTTGCGGTTTCTGCTGTGGCACCTACCGGTAATACAGTGTCAAAAGCTGTTACAAACTTTACGGAAGCTCCGGAAACTGCTGCTGAGGCTCAGGCACAGGCAGAAGCTCAGGCTGAGGAGGATGGATTTACCATTTATACTCAGGAAAGTAACTATGATTCTGATTATGACAACAGTTATAATGATACTTCTTACAATGACTCTTCTTACAATACTGATACGACGCAGGACGGTTCTCTGGATGATACAGGGCAGGAGAATGATAATACAGATACAGGAGATGGATCTTCTGATGATGGAAGCAGTGATCAGACATCGTCTGACGATACAGGGGATGATTCTTCCGATCAGATTGATTATCCCAGCGATGACAATTCCGGTGACAGCACAGATGGTTCTCTGGATAACTCTGATACATGGGAAGACAATGGAGAGGAAGTTCAGCAGATAGAGTATTAATCAATCTGACGCAGGACTTCACGCTAAAGCATTTTTCAAACCCGCTCCAAGATAGACTGGATTATTTGTATTATTTTACGAAATTACTATAATTATGTTTTTGTTTCTCAATAAATGGTATAATCAAACTGTTATTAACATTCAGGAGGCTTTTTATGAAGAAACAAAACAGGTTACTATCACTAATTCTATCTCTGTTCCTTCTGCTGTTTACCTTAGTTCCGCAATCAGCACTGACGGTAAAAGCTGAAGGCAACAGTGAGATGGCAGTTCATTTTATTGACGTTGGACAGGGAAATGCCATCTTAGTACAGTCCGGAGGACAAAATCTTTTGTACGATGGCGGGGATCAGAGCCATGCTGATCTGATCATCTCCTACTTACAGGAACAGAATGTGGAAAACATTGACTATATGATCGCTTCTCACTATGATGAAGATCATATCGGCGGTCTTGTTCCATGTATAGACAATTTCTCTGTAAGTAATATATTCGGACCAGACTATGTACATACTTCAAATTTATTCAATAATTTTATGAATACTGCCACTGCAAATGCAATTATCGTACAGTATCCTTCTGTAGGTGAAACATTTGATTTTGGCACCGGAAGTTTCACTGTTCTTGCACCGAATGGTATCAGCCAGAACAGTAATGATAACTCTCTTGTAATCAAACTTGAAAATGGTTCAAATAGCTTTATTTTTACCGGAGATGCAGAGGAAACCAGTGAACAGGATATGATCAGTACTGGTATGAACCTTGACTGCGATGTTCTTTCTGTTGGTCATCATGGGTCTGCAAGTTCAACTACCTGGGATTTCCTTGAGGCGACTTCTCCATCTTACGCAGTCATAAGCTGCGGAATCAATAATCAGTATAATCATCCGTCAGCAGATACAATGGGACGTTTATCAGATATGGGAATCCCTGTATTCCGAACAGATAAACAGGGTACGATCATTGCAGTCTCCGATGGAACAAATATTTCCTGGTCACAGGAGCCATGCAATGATTATTCTTCCGGAGACTCCTCTGTAAATGCTTCTGCAGGTGGCACTGGTGGAAACTCCTGGCAAGAAGAAACTACCACTTCTAATCCGGTACCTGAACAGGAAGAATCCAACAATGCAGATGTAGGAACAATGGTATGGATCCCTGCAACCGGCGAAAAATATCACAGCATTCCCAACTGTGGAAGAATGAACCCGGATACAGCCAGACAGGTATCCAGATCAGAAGCCGAGGCTATGGGATACGGACCTTGCAGTAAATGTTACTGATAAACAAAAACAGCCGCATTTGCGGCTGTTTTGTTAAAATCCTTCCTGTCTGCGTACTTTCCAGAGTTTTGCACGTTTCTGTGCAGCTTCATTCTCTATCTGCTGAGTAACTCCCTCAATGATAAGTCCCGGTACTTCCACAGGATGCTGATGTTCATCTGTTCCAACCATAATAAAATATGCACGGTTGATCATGGTTCTGGTTCCATCAAGGGCTTCACAGTAAGTATCAATACGGACTTCCATGGAAGAACGTCCCACATGCGTAAGCCGTCCGATGAGAACGATGGTATCGTTCACTCTGGCTCCGGCCTTGAAATACATATTGTCTACTGCAACAGTTACCACATTCATTTCCGCATGACGCTTGGCAACAATACCTGCTGTTTCATCAATCCATGCAAGCAGCTGTCCGCCAAACAGATAACCTGCGGCATTCAGACACTTTGGCATTAATAAATGAGACTGCTCTGTTAAGGAGTCCTCAACTCGTTTCATTTTTCTTTCTGACATTTCTTTTCTCACTTCCCCTTTATCATGCTTTCTGTTGGCTATTATAGCACGTTCCATGATTTTGTGTTATATTTTTCATAATTTTCCTTCTGTATAATTTTAAAGCGCTATCACTTTAATATGATTGTATGAAAAAAAATACAATCTTTATCTTGCCTTTCCCATCACTTTACTGTACAATGTTTAAATAGGTACAAATACAAATGTTCGCCATAGTAAAACACTGATCGCAAGGATGCATCTGCAATTCACTGTATCAGTGTTTTTTAATAAAATTCACTATAATATGCATTATTTACGAGTATTGCTATAAGTGAATTTGCGAGTATTGCTGTAGATAAATAACGGGGAAATGAGGAATGATATTATGGAAAAACATGAAATGATGAGTCTGGAAGATTCCGGACAGCTTCGTGACAAAATGAGATTCTTTGAACAGGAACTGCTCAAGAATCATCATATCGATCCAAATCTGTATGTAGAATATAATGTAAAAAGAGGTCTTCGTGACTCCGCAGGTAAAGGTGTCCTGACAGGTCTTACAGAGATTTCTGATGTTAATGGTTATAATCTGATCAACGGCAGACAGATTCCGGCTGATGGACGTTTATACTATCAGGGAATCAATGTACAGGATATCATCAGTGGTCTGAACGGAAGACGTTTTGGATTTGAAGAAACAGTTTATCTTCTGATCTTTGGTAAGCTTCCAAGTAAAGAGGAACTTTCCAGATTTCTGGATATGATGGCTGACATGGAAGATCTTGGCGGTCGTTTTGTACGCGATGTTGTTATGAAAGGAACCAATGCCAACATTATGAATGCTATGCAGCGCTGTGTTCTGGCTCTTTATACATATGACGACAATCCGGAAGATATTTCTCCTGAGAATGTACTTCGCCAGTCACTGGAACTGATTGCAAAGCTTCCTGAAATTGCCGTATATTCTTACCATGCATATCGTCATTTTCGTAAAGATGAGACCCTATTCATCCGTAATCCACAGAAAGGACTTTCCCTTGCAGAAAATATTCTTCTTATGCTTCGTCCGGATGGTAAATATACAGAACTGGAGGCTAAGGTTCTGGATATCGCACTGATTCTTCATGCTGAGCATGGTGGTGGTAATAACTCCACTTTCACAACTCACGTGGTAACTTCTTCAGGTACAGATACCTACTCTTCCACTGCTGCATCCATCGGATCTCTGAAGGGACCGCGTCATGGTGGTGCGAACCTGAAAGTTCAGAACATGTTTGCAAATCTGAAAGCTCATGTAGAACACTGGGACAACGAAGATGAGATTGTTGATTATCTCAAGAAGGTACTAAATAAGGAAGCATTTGATCATGCCGGGCTGATTTATGGCATGGGACATGCCGTTTATACTCTCTCCGATCCTCGTGAAGTAATCCTGAAACGTTTTGCTCAGGCACTGGCTGAAGAGAAAGGAATGACCGAGGAATTCAAACTTTATGACCGTGTGGAGGGTATTGCAGGTAAGCTGATCATGGAACATAGAAAACTGTTTAAGAATGTCTGCGCAAATGTGGACTTCTACAGTGGATTTGTATACAGCATGCTTGGTATTCCGGAAGAATTATTTACTCCGATCTTTGCTATTGCACGTATGCCGGGCTGGAGTGCTCACCGCTTGGAAGAACTGATCAATGCAAATAAGATTATTCGTCCT
The DNA here is from genome assembly GCF_964240315.1 of Blautia sp. Marseille-P2398. Classification (NCBI taxonomy): domain Bacteria; kingdom Bacillati; phylum Bacillota; class Clostridia; order Lachnospirales; family Lachnospiraceae; genus Blautia; species Blautia sp. Marseille-P2398. The sequence continues at coordinate 148,040 of NZ_CAXSTD010000003.1, read as the reverse complement.
GCTTACAAATATGTAGGACATCATACAGATTTTGTTGCTTTTGACGAAAGGTAAACAGATGAAACTTATTACTGGCTGCGGTTCATTCCGCAGCCGTTTTATTATGTCACTAAAGTGAGCTTCCCGCAGGAAGAGAATCCTGCGCTACTGTCCACTGGTAATATCCTTTCTCGTAAAAATATAATTTGCATTTGTTGTATGAGGTCTGTATAATCAAAATAAATCCGAAAAAGGAGGTATTCTCTATGGCAAAAGAACAGATTGCGGTTGCAGAACTGGTTTTAAATATGATCCTTGGAAAGACAGGCGGTACACGGGTAGATTATTTCCCACAGAAACCGGATTTTCCGTTTGATGCAGTTTATGAGCAGGCATTTGCACGTGCCACACCGGAGAGTCAAGGAATCTCCTCTGATCTGTTTGCTGCCCTTCTTCGGGAACTGGATGCTTCCAAAGATACGGAAATGCATCATTTTATGGCACTGCGTCATGGCAAGGTAATCTGTGAATGTAATTTTGCACCATACCCTAAAGGAATGTGGCATATTACACATTCCATGTGCAAGAGCATCACAGGTATGGCAATCGGCATGTTGATCGAAGAGGAAAAATTAAAACTCGATGAAAATATTTATGACATTTTTCCGGATCATATAAATGCCTTTTCAAAGATTTTCCGCCCTGCGATCACAGTAGAGAATCTGCTGACCATGACAAGCGGCGTAACTTTTAATGAATCAGGTATCGTGTCCGGAAATGATTGGCTTGGAAGTTTTCTGAATGCATCTGTCAATGGAAAACCCGGAACAGAGTTTCAATATAACAGTCTGAATACTTATGTTCTTTCTGCAATCGTGACGAAACGTACAGGAGAAACCCTGACCGAATATCTGACTCCGAGACTGTTTGGTCCTCTTGGTATCACGAAATATTATTGGGAAACCTGTCCGAAAGGAATTACAAAAGGTGGCTGGGGACTGTTTCTCTGTGCAGAAGACATGGCAAAACTTGGCCAGCTGTATCTTCAGAGGGGAAAATGGAATGGTCAGCAGCTGGTGTCTGAATATTGGATAGAAATATCTACGGCACGACATCTGAAAACTCAGAATGACACCTATGGATATGGATATCAGCTATGGATGGAACAGCGCCCGGGAAGCTTTGAATATAATGGAATGCTGGGACAGAATGTTATTATTTATCCGGATATGGATATGGTTCTTGTCACAAATGCCGGAAATAAAGAAATGTTTCAGGACTGTATCATGCTGAATATCATTCGGAAATATTTCCCTGTTAATTATCATCCCGCCGATGTTCTACCTGAGAATCCACTCTCCTATAGTCTTCTGAAACGGTTGTGCGGAGAACTGGAAAATGGAGAAAATAATAACAGAAGTACTTCTCTGCGCGGGGGATGGAAAAGAAATGTAGTTTCCAGAAGGAAGCATTCAGATAAAAAATACAGCTACCGTATTTCAGCAGCCGTTGATCGCCCATCTGATCATCACAGTTTTATGCGGGCTGTAAGCGGCAGAACTTATGTTATGGAACAGCAGAATATTGGAATTGCGCCGTTGTTTGTGCAGGTATTCCACAATAATATGACAGATGGTATTTCTGAAATTTCTTTTACTTATGATGCGGGAAACTTTTACGTTTCTTTTACCGAAGGTGAGGTGATCCATAAACTTCCTGTTGGATTTGGAAGGGCTGCGGATGGATGTGTTGATCTTCATGGAGAACATTACCTTGTAGCTACACTGGGAGAATTTGCAAGGGATGAAAACGACATCCCAGTATTAAAGCTGGAGATTACTTTTATCGAAGAATGTGTGAAACGAAAGGCGCACATTTTCTTTCATGAAGATGATGAAATTGAGATCAGATGGAACGAAACACCCGGTAAAAAAATGATCCTGGCAGGACTGAGTTCTATTACTGAAGAACTGTCAGGAAACTTCCTGTATAATTCGCTTCTGGGAGATCATAATATTACGACAGAACTGCTGCACCGGCTTATGAAACAGACGATTGAGCCTGTTGTAAGGGGATATCTGAAGAGTCCGAAAGAAACAAACAGTATTGATACAGATGAGTGAATATAATAAAGTCTCATATACAAAAATGCATTTCTCACTAAACGATTCAGATGAGAAATGCATTTTGCATTTTACAGGTTGATTTTATTTATGGTATGAATTATTCACGAGGATTGCTATAGTTCTGTTTAGTCCTGTTTTACATTAAAGGCTTTCATTCCCGGATATACTGCGCTTGCGCCGAGCTCTTCTTCGATACGGAGAAGCTGGTTGTATTTTGCAACACGTTCGGATCTGCTGGGAGCTCCAGTCTTAATCTGGCAGGTGTTCAGTGCTACTGCAAGGTCTGCGATTGTTGTATCTGCTGTCTCGCCGGAACGATGAGAAGAAATTGCGGTGTAGCCTGCTTTGTGGGCCATTTTGATTGCTTCCAGTGTTTCGGATACGGAACCGATCTGGTTTAATTTGATCAGGATTGCATTACCTGCGCCAAGGCTGATACCTTTTGCAAGTCTCTCTGTATTTGTAACAAACAGGTCATCACCGACAAGCTGTACTTTGTCGCCAAGTCTGGCTGTAAGTTTCTGCCATCCTTCCCAGTCTTCTTCATCCAGACCGTCTTCGATGGAGATAATCGGATATTTCTCACATAATTTAGCCCAGTGTTCGATAAGTTCTTCAGATGTATATTCTGTGCCTGCTTTTGGAAGTTTGTAGTATCCTTTTCCTTTTTCACTCTTCCATTCGGAGGAAGCAGCATCCATGGCAATCCTGAAGTCTTTGCCTGGTTCATATCCGGCTTTCTTCACTGCCTCGAGGATTGTCTCGATTGCTTCTTCATCGGATTTCAGTGCAGGTGCGAAACCACCTTCGTCACCTACTGATGTGGCAAGTCCGCGCTCTTTCAAAATAGAAGCAAGCGCGTGGAATACTTCTGCACACCATCTTAAGCATTCTTTGAAGGAAGGTGCCCCAACTGGCATGATCATGAATTCCTGCACATCCAGACCGGATGATAATGCATGGCATCCGCCGTTTACGATGTTCATCATCGGTACAGGGAGACGGTTTCCGGATACTCCGCCAAGGAAACGATACAACGGAATTTCAAGAGAAGCTGCCGCTGCTCTGCAGCATGCGATAGATACTGCAAGGATTGCATTTGCTCCAAGTTTGGATTTGTCCTTTGTTCCGTCTGCTGCAATCATAGCTGCATCTACTGCATAGATATCGCCTGCATCAAGACCTTCAATTGCTTCGTTGATTGTTGTGTTGATGTTCTCTACTGCTTTCTGTACGCCTTTTCCAAGATAGCGAGCTTTATCTCCATCTCTCAGTTCCAGAGCTTCGAATTCTCCTGTAGATGCACCGCTTGGAGCAGTTCCTCTTGCAACAGTGCCGTCCATCAGATATACTTCAGCTTCTACTGTCGGGTTTCCTCTGGAATCCAGAATTTCTCTTCCAATTACTTTCTCAATTTCTAAGTACATGATAAATCCCCTTTCTGGTTTTGCATTTGGACTCCTGGTACACCGCAACTGGGATGTACCGGGTGGATCATATCTGAGGTACGGCTTTCAGCATAGCCGTGAGTTCAGCAAGCACAGATGCGATCCATTGTTCCGAAGGTTTCAGCAGGTCTTCGGATGGAGTTCAAATGATTAATTCACGCTAGAGTTTGTTGTATCTAACTCTATTAGTTAGTATATTCTAACTTTAATAAAAATGCAAGAGGATAATCGGGAGGATATTGAGAAAGTATTTCAGAATTGGTAGAGGGTTATTATATTTTATTTTTTAGCAAAAGTAGCCATAAAAAAGCTTCAATTACTTACATATATTGCAATTAACTGAAGCTTATAATATCTTATTTCTCATCAAATCTTATTTATGAGGACATACTGCATAAGTAATAGTGTTTTTGTACACGGCATTTGCTAAATAGCCACATTTTTTACAACGTTGACAAGTATATACTTTTACAGTACAGCCACCGGATCCATTACTTTTATGTGCACTAACTGTTCCATCAACCATACTATGTGTGCATATTGCATATGGAGAATAATCATTTTTTAAAGGTATCTGAGTTCCATCTTCAGCGGTAAATACTTTATCACTTTCTGAAAAATCAATAAATGCAGTCATATCTGAATCGTTAAATAAAAGCTGTTCGGGTTCAAAATCCAATACAACATCTTCAAAACTCATATCAGATGACTGAACTGGACTGTACGCCAACACCGTCCCGGCTCCAGCCACAATTGTCAGTGCTGACACTGCCACCATAATACCTCTCTGCAACAACCCTTTTCTCTTTTCTTTCATCATGTAGTTGATCCTCCTTTTTATTGTTTTAAAATCTTTTCCTTCTTTATCTTTTTTATGTCCGGAAAGATTATTTTTCCATACAACCGGACGTATGTCCGAAGTTGAGGCTTCTAACACCAGCAGTTTGGCGTAGTCTTTGCGTTTTTCTTTTGGACAGCCTTCTACCGCCGCGCTGTCACTGACTATTTCTGCTGTATCGATGTAAAGGAGAAGTAAAAGATATGCCACAGGGTTCATCCAGTGTACACACAGGACAAGGAGACATAACAGTTTTACTAAATTGTCATGATTCTTTAGATGGGCACCTTCATGTTTATATACCATGACAAAATCAGGATGCAGAGGGAAACTCTCCGGAATCACAATCTTCTGACGAAAAAAGCCGATGGTACATGGTCCATAAGTATCATCCGGAATCAGATAATAGGTAAGATTGTTTTCCGAATCTTCTTCTTTTTCAAAAATGAAATTCTTGATAGAATGTGCACTTCTCCAGTATTTGATGATTTCATAAACCGCAAAGATAACAATTCCACTAAGCCAGAGCTTAGACACAATATCAAACCATTGCGGCATCCATATGTATTCTCCCTTTCGCTCAGTCCAGAAAGATAAGGAGTTGGATAAGTACAGTTGAGCTTCTTCGTTAAAAAGAGCCTCTGGATAGACTTCTTCAGGTATCAGATATTTTATCAACTGTATCGGCACAAGATAAAAGAATATGCCTGTCAGTAGCAATCTTCTTCCAAGAATGTAATTATAATTTTCACACTGAATCACATATAAAAGCAAACAGATCACAACAGGAATACTTCCTGAAATGGACATACAGACTAACAGTTCCATTTAAAACATCACATCATTTCTTCTTAATGTATTCTAATAAGAATTCTTTCTCTTCCTCTGTAAGTTTCTTATCAGAGATTAGAGCGCTGACAAGGGTTTTCATATCAGAGACTGTATATCCTGATACGGATGGTTTGGAAATCTGTGTAGATTTGACAGTTTCCGTCTCGCCCTTTTCTTTAGCAAATTTGTTTAATTTATCATACAGATAACTGTTTCTCAGTCCAAGGATAAACATAGTTCCCGGATAAAGTAAAGATACTGTTGCAGCACCGATCATATATAAGGTAAATTTATGTGTATCGTCTACAGGAGGTTTGCTCATAAAATTGATAAAGAAGCAAATACCGGAACATAAGGTAAATAAAATCCAGCAGACAAGTTCTATTTTTCTTTTCATTCTTTCATCTCCTGATTAATCAGGCAGATAGAGTCATTTGTCTCACCTGATTCGGTTAAGTAATTGTAAATTTCTGTCACTTCTTAACTACAAATAGTCTACCATGTTTTGTACAAATTAAGCAACTGATTTTTGGGAATTTTTCAGACTTTTTAACGCCATTATTCGAGATTTGTCGAGAGATCAATTTGTTGGTACAGAGAAAGCCAGGCAAAAACTGCAGTATAATCTGCAAAGTTTCTGCCTGTTTTTTTAATAGGTTTATGATTTAATGATATTTACTGAACATGCTCATTATTTATGAAGAAATGAAAACAGACCTTTCTTTTTTTCATAAGGTTCTGAACTGATACCTTTTACTTCGTATCCTGTTGCGCTGATGGCTGTTTTTAGCTTTGCTTCGTCTACAGGTTTCTCTGAAATGATCACAGTTTCCCCTTTGCTGTGGGAAGAAGTAACTTTATCTACCTGAAAGACTTTTCTCACTGCATCGTTTACGTGAGATTCGCACATTCCGCACATCATACCGTCTACTTTTACAGTTGTTTTAATCATATTGTTGTCCTCCATTTTTACGTTATAAGTTAGAAATAGCCAGAGCATATGATTTTTTCTCTTACAATAATTTTATGCCAATGCCTGGGCAAGAGCTTTCTGAATTGCTCCAAGGATTCCCTCTGAGGAATAAGTGGCACCGCTTGCAGCATCAATTCCGTCTGCTGACTGATTTCCCATAATCTGAGGATAAATAGTTTCCCATGCATAATCAAAGTACTCAGGTGAATCACTGTTACTCTGTTCAATGGATGCAATCTGACCGCCCTGAATCGTTACGGTTACATTTACTCTTCCACTGTATCCGTAGCTTGAGCCTGTATAAGTTCCGTCAATATATGGTCCTGTAGGTTCCGGCGTAGGCTCCGGAGTCTCTTCCGGTGTTGGTGTGGGAGCCGGTGTTTCCTCTGGTGTTGGAGTAACTTCTGGAATCGGAGTTTCTTCCGGTGTCGGGGTTGGGGTTGCCTCAGGAATTGGCGTAACTGTTACTTCTGGTGTTGGAGTTGGTGTCACTTTTGTGGTGTCTTTTTCTGCCTGTTTCAGAATATCTTTCATTGCGTTTATGATACCCTTTGAAGAGTAGGTTGCACCACTGACAGTATCAATGCCATCGACAGACTGATTCTGAATGATCTCATTTTCCAGGATATCCCATGCTTTCTTAAAGAACATAGGCGTATCTGTATGCTCTGCTTCCAGAGACTTGATCATACCTTTTTTAATCTTAGCTGTCAACGTAATTGTCCCACTGTATCCTTTACCGGTTCCTGTATAGGTTCCGTCTTTGTAAATCTGTTCGTCTCCCGGCTTCGGTGTTGGAGAAGGTTTCTTTGTCGGTTTCGGTGATGGAGTGGGAGTTGGCGTAACAACTGCCTGGTTTCCTGATGGAATTGCCTGTGACAATGCATTCTGAACCGCAGTAATAATTCCGTTTGAAGAATAAGTGGCACCACTGACTGCATCTACGTTCGGAGACTGGCTTGCAAGAATTTTGCTGATCACACCCTGTGCATTTGCAAAATAGGAGGCTGTTTCACTTGATGCATCTACAATATTGATAGCTGCAATTTTATGGTCAGTGACAGTTACCTGAACAGTGATCGTTCCTCCGAAACCGGTTCCGGAGCCTGTATAGGTACCGTCTGCATATCCACCAGCAGGAACTTCTGTAGTTGGTGTGACTGTGCTTCCTGCACCACCCCCTGCTGTACCTCCATTTGCAGAGGAACCTGTAGATGAATTTTTCTTTGTTCCTGTTTTAATCTTACTTGTTTTTTTTGTCTTTTTTGATGTTTTTGAAATTGATGTTCCATTGGTTTCAGAAGAGTCTTCTGAATCAAAATCCTTACCTGCAGTTCCTTGTGAAATCAATTCTTTAATCTCATCAGTAGACATAACATTATTATTGGAAACCGATGTAGTCTCCACAGGACTTTTATCTGCCTGATAACAGGTTACACAGACTGCTGCAAAAACTGCTGCCGCAGGAATAAGCTTTAACCATGGACGGAAACTGTCCTGTTTGGGTTTCATTTCCGGAGTCTTATTATTTTTCTGCTCATTATTTTTGTCCATAAATTCCTCCTTCTTCAATAGTTTCAGGAAATCATATTCTGGTGATTACTGTAATAACTGTATAAAGGTTTACAGTTGAAAAGAAATCCTGCCCTTTCTGTGGGATACAGGATTTCTTTTCTCTTGTCTGCGAATCCGATTGCAAATGTTCACCTGACTTCAGTCCGGTCAGATTATTTTACAGTTACTTTAACTGTTTTGGTTACACCATTGCATGTTACTGTGATTTTGGCAGTACCCTTTTTAATACCCTTAATTGTACCATTGGATGATACTGTAGCAATTTTCTTGTTGCCGGATTTGTATGTAACTTTTCCTGACGGAGCTGCTTTTGCTGTGATCTTAGTTGTTTTGCCGACTTTTACAGATGCAGATGTTTTGTTCAGTGTAAGAGTTGGATTTTTAACTGTTACTTTGCAGGTTACCTTTACATCTCCGCATTTAGCTGTGATGACTGCGGTACCTTTTGCCTTTGCAGTAACCTTACCGGTTGTTTTGTTTACGGCTGCAACTTTCGGGTTACTGGAAGTAAATGTAACTTTTGGTGCATCTGCTCCTGTTACAGTTGCCTTCAGTGTAGTTGTTTTTCCTTTGTAAACAGTGGCTGTTTTCTTGTTGAGAGTTACTGTTACCTTAGTATCTGCTTTAACAAGAGCCTCTACTGCTGCGTTCAGATGAGTTGTAGCTTCATCAACCTCTGCCTGAGTTGGCTTTTCTTTTGCAAGAAGATCCTTTGCTTCCTGAAGCTCTAACTGCATTGCCTTCCAGGAATCTGCTGTGTAATCTGCTTCTTTTAAGGCTTCTGCTTTTTCTACTGCTGCTTTTAATGCTGTTGTATCTGCTTCTCCTGCTTCCGGTTTTACGATGTTTGCATCTGTTGCATTAACTTCAAATACAGTATCTGCATATCCCATTGCATATACGGTGATTTTCCATTTGCCGGTTCCATCTGTTCCTTTTGGAAGCTGGCAGCGGTAGGAATCTGTCAGACCAAGCTGGATTCCCATTGCCTTGTGCATCCAGTTATCTGCTGCAAATTTTGTTCCGTAAGATGCCAGAACTTTATTACCATTTCCGTAGTAATCCCATTTTACAGCATACATTTTAGCACCAAGAGCACCATATCCGTCACCTGTAATATCTACTCTTAAGAATTCGCCGTAACTTCCACTTGCTTCTTTTACTGTTGCGGTAACATTAGATGCTGTCTGGAGTGCCTGATCTTTAAGTCCGGAACCTGTACCGTTTGTTCTGGCCTTGAATGTGAATGTTCCATCGGAACCTTTTACAGCTTCTTTTAAGCCGTTTGTTTCAGCGGTAACATCCGCAACTGCACTATAGGACTGCAAATTGTTTTCTCCAAATCCTCCGGCAATTGTGCTTCCGTCTTCCACAATCTTGAACTGGGATTTGAAGGCTTCATAATCTTCTGCCTTTACTGCGACAGGCACATATTTCAGACCTACAACGCTGTAATGGTCGAATTCTGCAACGCTTCCGTCAGCTTTTGTGATCTGTCCTCGCTCAGGCTGATTCAGCTTTACAGTTGTTCCGTCCGTAAGAACTGCATCATTAGCTGAGGTCCAGTAGGAAATCTCATAAGAACCGCCGTTTTTGTCATACATGATTGCTTCACACTGGTAGCTTCCTCTGTGCAGGCCATGGTTTACAGTAGCTCTGGTTACTGTGTCGAAACCGCCTTTGTCAAGTTCATCATGGCTGTCTTTTGTTCCATTGGAAGCTGTGTTTGCAGCATTATAAACTCCCTCAGATGCCCAGTACTGTGCCCATGTCAGACCTGCATAGACATATTTGTAGCCTGTTTCTGCTGTTGCAGCGAATTCATCTTCTGCTGCTGCCTGATCGTCAACAAAAGGTGTTTCCTCATCGCCTGCAAAAGCATCAGCGGTGTCATCTGCTGCATCAAACTCATCTGTCTGTGCCTCAGTCTCCACAGCAGTATCAGATGTAAAATCCGCAGCCATAACCGGTAATCCTGAAACCATCATTGCTGCACTTAAAATTGCAGGAGCTGCCATTTTGATTAAATTTCCCTTGCGCATACCTTTAAATCCTCCTGAATATGAGTTAATAAATAGTTACTGTTCACACACCACTATCCCGCGAGGTGTTTTGGCATGAATATGCCAAAATCCCGAGACATACAAGCCAAAATTCCATTGCCGCAGGCAATCTGGAATGAATTTTGGCTATGTTACTGTGAACGGAGTGAACAGTAACAATAAATATATTTCCAAACTGTCCGGAAAACTGAAATTTTTGACAGTTCAGAGATCTTTATATAAGATAAACCTATTCACCGATGGAATAAGTATCTTTCAGTAATTGAAATCTTTCTTTCATGCCTTCCGTCATCCAGACATGATCAGAATCATCTACGAACAGACCGTCTGCATTGTATTTCTTCAAAAGTTCTTCTGCCTTTTCTTTTCCCAGTACAAAGCATGCAGTGGAAAGTCCGTCTGCATTCAGGCCGTCATCACACACAACCGTCACAGATGTGAGACCGCTTCTTGCAGGATATCCTGTAGCCGGATCCAGTATATGATGATATCGAACACCATCTTCTATAAAGTATTTTTCGTAATCTCCGGAAGTAGATAAAAATTCAGTACCGTTCAGAGTAACTACTCCAAGGTAATCACCTTCTGTGTCCCGCGGATCAGTGACAGCTACCTGCCAGGCTGAGCCGTCGGGTTTGCTTCCATAGCTCATAACACTGCTGCCGCCCAGATTCAGGATCATGCCTGATACATTCTTATCTGCATCAAGAACTTTCTTTGCTGCATCACAGCCAATTCCCTTACCTGCAGCCCCCAGATCAAGAGTTACTCCCTTTGGCATGGTAACTTTATTTCCATCCAGAGTCACCTTACCATATCCTACATTTTCAAGCATGGAATTTAATTCATCATCTGAAGGAATGTGTGGGTCCTCTCCGTCAATGTCCCACAGGCGGATCACTCTTCCCATAGTAGGATCCATGGCTCCGCCAGAAGCTTTCGACAAATCCAGTACCTGTTTTAAACAGGTGGCAGTTTCATCAGATACCGTTGTTGTATTCCCGGCATTTTGATTGATCTGGTATATCTGAGAACTTTCTTTTGTCCAGGAGATCCAGTTCTCTTCTACATCTTTTAATGCAGAGATTACGTCTGCTGTGATGTCCTCACCTGTTGTGTAAAGAGTCTCTGATACTACGGTGTCCATAGCAAAGTCTGTTTTGGTGTATGTGTTTATTTCAGAGTTTCCCCATACAGTCCGGGATGCGCATAAAAGGGAGGCTGTAATAAAAAGTCCCAGTACAAAAGAGTGTCTGTTTGTCATATATTTTCTGATTCCTTATCCTCTTATTGTTGTTTCCAACTAACTCTATAGACTATATCACTGTATGGATAGTATGTCTACCAATATAGTTAGTTCTTACTAATCAAATTTTCTCAATAAGTTAGCAGTTGCTATTTTTTATCAATAACAGTGCCTGTATGAATATTTTTCCTTGGGCAGACTGCAGTGCAGGCGTGACAGCAGATGCATTCCCCTGAATGTGCAGTATCGCCGTCAATATCCAGATGTGCCGGACATCTCTTCTTACAGAGAGTACACTTTGATGCACAGTTTGGACGATTTCGTTTGAAAAGTGCTCCCGGAATAATCGGCATGATTGCAAATACTGCTCCCATGGGACAGAGAAACTGGCAGAAGAAACGCTCCTGTGTACACATTCCGGCCATGATCAGGATCAGCAGAACTATTCCCACAATGTAGGTAGATTTCGGCAGTCTGCCTGTTGTAAGCATGGAGAATACATCCCATGGACTCATCCCCTGTAATTTAGAATAGAATCCTGTCATGCAGGAAAGAAGCAAGAACGCAAGGAGTACATATTTTACTTTCTGCAATCTGTGTACCCATTCCTCCGGATATCCATGTTTTTTCTTTTTTCCAAAGCATTTCGCACGGATAAACGCGGTAAGCTCATACAGAGCATCTCCCAGTGAGCCAAACGCACAGGCATAACCGCAGAAATGACGTCCGAACAAAATAGTAATGATCAACAGTAATGCCGTAATATCCAGAAAAGAGTTCCAGGTTACGCTCTGCTGTCCTCCGATTGCAAGAAAGATGGATTTGATTCCTGCAAATGCCGTAGAAAAAAGGGAGGGCGCTGCTATAAAAAATATAAGCTGTATGGCGGCACGGATCAGCCGTACCTTTCGTTGTTTCTTTTTCATGCGTTTTCCGCCTTTGATAATGCGTCATTTACTGCTTCTAAGATACCGGTAGAACTGAAAGTTGCTCCGGAAATGGTGTCAACATCTGTGCTCTGCTCGCTGATGATGCTGTTTATGACATTCTCGCCCTGTGACAGATAAGCACTGTCCTCACCCGGCGCACTGACTACACTGACTGCTGTAATGGTATCATCTTCCAGAGTCACCTGAACAGTGATCGTTCCACCGTATCCGGTTCCTGAACCTTCGAAGGTGCCATTTTTATATACATTGTCAGAATCATCGGTTTCTTCAGAATCTGCCTGATCTGCATTTTCTTTATCCTCTGCAGAATCCTTTTCAGATTTATTATCAGCTTCCGAAGATACATCAGAAGAAGCATTACTTTCTGCTGCTGTTTTCTGTTCCTCATAAGTTTCCTTTAATGCTGTAAGGATCTGGTCCTGCTGTTTCTCCAGGCTCTCTGTTTTTGCAGTCAGGTCTGCAATATCCTGAGCCTGTTCCTTATCTTTTACTGTTCCGTTATAGAAAAATACCGCCATGATGATCAGCAAAAGTGCGATCAGACGCAGATAAAAGTTTTGATTATTCACGTTGTTTCCTCTCCTTCATTTTATTTTTGCCGGATATGATATCTGTTTTTAAATGAAGCAAAACTTAATCATAACTAACTTTAAAAGTGTATCATTTTCGTATACAAAAATCTATATATAACAGATTCTGCTAATGTTGTTTTTTTCTCATTAAGATGACCCCGGAACAAAATCCGAGGTCATTTATTGTGTGAATTATTTACCTGTTATCGTTTATTTTACTTTTACTGTAAATACCTTCTTAACACCATTGCAGGTTACTGTGATTTTGGCAGTACCTTTTTTCTTTCCTTTTACAACGCCTTTGGAGCTTACTGTTGCAATCTTGGTGTTGCTGGATTTGTAAGTAATCTTTCCGGATGGAGTTGCCTTTGCGGAAATCTTTGTTGTTTTTCCAACTTTTACAGTTGCTGAAGATTTGGTAAGTTTCAGGGATGGATTTTTAACTGTTATCTTGCAGGTTACTTTGTATTCTCCGCAGGATGCTGTGATCACTGCTGTTCCTTTTGCCTTGGCAGTTACAACACCTTTGCTGTTTACAGCAGCCACTTTTGTGTTGCTGGACTTCCATGTGATTTTATCTGTAAGGTTTGTTGTAACTTTGAGAGTAGTTTTTGTGCTGCCTTTTGTATAAAGAGTCTTGGAAGAAGTATTTAATTCAAATGTGTTTTCTGCTTCTTTGTAAGTAAAAGTAAGATTATTCTTATATCCCACAGCAGTTATTTCGAAAACAGTTGTGTCTGTCACCTGAAGATCTGTGAGATCAAGAGTTCCATCTTCTTTTACAATGATTTTGCTTCCTCTTCCTGTTGCGGCATATTCTGTATCATCAACTTTTACTTTGCTGATGCTCTTAATGTATGCAGAGAACTCTTCTGCTGTAATGCCTTTTGCTGCAACCAGTTTTGTCTCGTTACTGTCATAAGAAGCCGGCATTTTGTCTGTATTTACTGTAAATTCAGTTACAATGGCTGCATATTTTCCGCTGGCATCTGCAATTTCAACCTTATGTGTTCCCAATGCAAGAGCTCCAACTGCAAGTTTTCCGTCTGTGCAGGAAACCGCTGTTCCGTCTACAGTATACTGTGCCTTGAAGTCTGCCGGCAGAGCCTGGTCAAAGGTAACTGCTGCAGATGAGTCTGTATTCATAATATCTGCCACTGTTGCCTTGATTCCTGTAGTTGTCTGCACCTTTACATCCGGAACATCAAAAGTGATCATGCCTTTATCTGTGTAATAAGTAACGCTGTCAATTGTTTTTCCCATGATTGATTTATAATGCGCAGAAGAAACAGGGCATCCGTGAACTTCTGTTGTATATCCTGTACCCCAGGCAAGCATACTTCCACGCCAGATATTCTCCAGATGACGCAGGCCATAGTTGGTTCCGTCTGTAGTATTTACAGTTACACCATAGATTTTATCTGTGTTTGTATCAATTACTGCTGCAAAAGCCTCATTGTTAAGATCAAGCTCATAATCACCGTATTTTGTTTCTGTTTTTAATGTAGCATCAATAGTAACGTTTTTTGTCTGGGCACCTTTCATTGCTGAGAAAGAATAGCTGCCATCTGCATTTACAGTAAGTTCTTTGTAATAAGACGGTGTTTCGCTTAAAATGTAATAAGAATAAGAGGCATTTTCAATCAGGGAATCTTTTCCTGTATAGGTGTTGCTGCTTGTCTGTCCTCTGTTTGTCACTGTGATCGTTACAGAGTCGGAATCTGTGACCTGCTTCTGGTCTTTCAAAAGGGAAAGATCACTGACCTTTACAGGGAAAGTAACACCTGTTACATCGGTTCCATTGGGGTCTACGTGATAAGCGGAATTTCCGTTCATCATACCTGCTGTTCTTGATTTATTAAGAGTTGCAGATGTGAAAGCATCAACTTTTACATCATTATTTTTCAGTTCTGCCTTGTAGAAATCATCGTATGGAATATTCATAAGCACATAAGCTTCGCCCTGCTGTGCTTCTGCAGCAAAAGCATCCTGGACATCTTCGGTGGTAAATTCTTCCTGCGCATCCTCGGCGGCAAACTCTTCGGAAACAGAGAAATCTGTGCTGTCTGTAAGTACCTCACTGTCTGTGAAATCAGATGCCAGAACTGCATATGGCATGCTGGTCATAGCAACTGCGGCACTCATTACAACAGGTGCTATTTTTTTCATAAGTTTTTTGTTTGTCATGTTTTTCTCCTCTTCTAAAATTTTTTTGCGGAATCACTCTTACCAGAGGGTTAATCAACTTATTAACCAAAGGGATTTTACTTTTACCAAAAGGGTGTGACTTCTGCCAAAGATATTCATATAGGATTGCTATAGGTAAGCTGTCGGCAGTAATCATGTGAATTAGTCACTACTAACTTATGAAATAGTAACATGTCTGTCTGAAAAAATCCACACTTTTTTACCGGGGATATTCGTCATTTTTTCTCAATAAATGCTTTCAGTAAAAATCAGTATTAGTTACATCTAACTTGTGGTTGCGGGAATATTTTTTCTATGTTAAAATGTCTGAAGAATTCTGATAATTCCATTTTGGATTTTTTGAGAGGAGAAAATAGATTTATGAAGCAAAAAACAGCCTGCCTTGGGCTTTTTTCAGCTGTGGCGATTATTTTGGGATATGTGGAATCACTGGTGCCGGTTTTTGCGGGGATTCCGGGGATTAAACTTGGACTTGCCAATCTGGGAGTACTTTTTATTTTGAAGAAATATTCATTTAGGGAGGCTGCCCTGGTTTCTGTTGTCCGCATTCTGGTGATCGGATTTATGTTCGGAAATCTGTTCAGTATCCTGTACAGTCTGGCAGGGGCCGCGCTTAGTATGACAGTTATGACACTTATGCTGAAAAAAACCTCCTTCAGTCTGATCGGTGTCAGCGTTGCAGGAGGTGTTTCCCATAATATCGGTCAGTTGATCATTGCCATGCTGATCGTACAAAATGCAAGTGTGTTTGTATACGCACCGGCACTTCTGGTGGCAGGTGTTGCTGCCGGGGTAGTAATCGGCGGACTTACTAACGAGATTTTGAAAAGAGTTCATCTATAACTTTAAAAGCATCAGTTATCTGAATTTATAATCTTTCAGATAACTGATGCTTTTTTCAATCTTCTTCTATATGTTCCCGTCCCTGGTTGATGATCGTGCGGACATGATCATCTGCCAGAGAATAGAAAATAGATTTTCCCTCTCTGCGGCTCTTTACCAGTTTATTCTGTTTCAGAATACGAAGCTGATGAGAAATCGCAGACTGAGTCATATTCAATGCTTTAGCGAGATCGCAGACACATACCTCTGCCTCAAACAAAACAAACAAAATGCGTATTCTGGTAGAGTCTCCGAAAACCTTGAATAATTCGGCCAGATCATAAAGTTCTGTTTCTTCCGGCAGGGTTTCATCTACAATTTTAAGCAGATCTTCATGTATTTCATTACTCTCACATAATTCTTCTTTGCATACTTCCATTTTCTTACCTGTTACCTTTCCGGCTTATCACAAAAGGTTTCTGCTGATTTGCCTGTTTCTTATAAATTCTTTACAAATAATGTACGGATTGCGTTTAATACTGCCAGGATCATAACACCTACATCTGCAAAAATGGCCACCCACATGTTTGCAATACCTAAAGCTCCAAGGATCAGACAGAGAATTTTAATGCCGATTGCAAAATAAATATTCTCATATACAATACGGATACATTTACGTGCAATTTTGATTGCTTTGGAAATCTTCAGAGGATCATCATCCATCAGAACGATATCTGCTGCTTCGATAGCTGCATCTGAACCAAGTGCTCCCATCGCAATACCAATATCGGCTCTGGATAATACAGGAGCATCATTGATACCGTCACCTACGAATGCAAGTTTATCCTTTTCAGATTTCTGATTAAGAAGTTCTTCTACCCTGGAAACTTTGTCAGCAGGTAAAAGTTCGCTGTATACTTCCTGGATTCCCAGTTCCCCGGCAACCTGATCTGCAACACGTTTTGAATCGCCTGTCAGCATAACAGTCTTGCTGATTCCGGCTTTCTTCAGTTCAGCGATTGCCTCTTTTGCATGAGGTTTGATGATATCGGATATCAGGATATGTCCTGCATATTTGCCGTCAATGGCCATATGCACAACAGTTCCTACATGATGGCAATCCTGATAAGCAATGCCAAGTCTGTTCATTAATTTGGTATTACCGGCAGCTACAGATATGCTGTCAACTTTGGCAATCACACCATTACCACTGATTTCTTCAATATCAGTAACACGATTTCTGTCGATTGGTTTTCCGTATGCTTTCTGCAGACTCTTGCTGATCGGATGGGAGGAAGAACACTCGGCAAGTGCTGCATATTCTAACAATTTCTCATCAGGCATTTCATTGTGATGAATACCACTTACTTCGAAGACACCCTGAGTCATAGTACCTGTTTTGTCAAATACAACATATTTTGTCTGAGCCAGTGTTTCCAGATAGTTGGAACCCTTGACCAGAATGCCCTGATTGCTGGCTCCACCGATTCCTGCGAAGAAACTTAACGGAATGCTGATGACCAACGCACATGGACAGCTGATTACAAGGAAGGTAAGGGCTCTGTAGATCCAGTCTCCCCACATGGCAGGTTTTCCCATAATAAGAAGTACGATTGGCGGGATAAGCGCAAGAGCAAGGGCTCCGTAACATACTGCAGGTGTATAGTATTTCGCAAATTTGGAAATAAAGTTTTCAGATTTTGACTTTCTGGAGCTGGAATTCTCTACCAGTTCAAGGATCTTGGATACTGTAGATTCACCGAATTCCTTAGTTGTACGGATCTTCAGCAGACCTGTCATATTGATACAGCCACTGATCACTTCATCGCCTGCTTTTGCATCACGCGGAAGACTCTCACCTGTCAGTGCACTTGTATTTAATGTAGAAGTTCCCTCGGTGATCACTCCATCAATCGGTACTTTTTCACCCGGCTGAACAACAATAATGGTTCCGATCTCAACTTCATCAGGATCAACCTGTTCCAGTGTTCCGTCTTTCTCTATGTTCGCATAATCAGGACGGATATCCATCAGTTCACTGATGTTTCGTCTGCTCTTTCCCACTGCATAGCTCTGGAAAAGCTCTCCGATCTGGTAGAAAAGCATAACTGCAACACCCTCGGAATAATCGCCAAGGAGAATTGCACCTACTGTGGCTACAGCCATCAGAAAGTTCTCGTCAAACACCTGTTTATTTAAAATACCCTTAAATGCTTTCTTCAAGATATCATAGCCGATGACCAGATATGGGATCATAAAAAGAACAAATCTCAGGTATCCCTCTGCCGGCAGTAAGGAAAAGACCACGATCAGCACTGCTGCTATGATAATTCTGATCAGCATTTTCTTCTGCTTCTTGTTCATATCAATACCTCTCTCTTCTTATAAAAGCAGGACTGCTGCAAAAAACTTTCCGGCGAAAAGCTCAGTGCCAGGATACGTTTTATGCAACAGTCCATTCTCCGGATAACTCAGAATTAAAGATAGATCTCACAGTCGTCTTCTACCTTCTTGCAGTTCTTTAATACGTCTTTCATAACTGCTTTTGGATCCTGTCCGTCTTCGAATTCAACGATCATCTTCAGCATCATGAAGTTAACTGTTGCATCTTTAACACCAGCTGTATTCCTGGCAGCTTCCTCCATTTTATTAGCACAGTTTGCACAGTCTACATCGATTTTATAAGTTTTCTTCATAATATTTTCCCTTTCCGCTCATCTCTTTTATATTAACATATGAGCACTTGTTCATTTGTTTGATTTTATTATAGCATTATTTTCTCTTCTGTCAATAGTTTTGAGGAGATTTCTTTACGGAAATCAAAAGTTATGTTATAATCCATGTTATTATAGTTTAACGTGTTGCTTTAATGTTTTAAAAAACAGGATATTATTATCCGGCAGGTATCAAAATCATAAAAAGAAATATGATATTCTTTGACAGAACATAACTGCCTGTACTGTTTGCGTACAGCAGTTCACAGCAGCAATACCGGAAAGAAAAAAAGGAGGGAGTATCAATATGGCGATACATGAATCAGGAGAAGATTATCTCGAAGCGATCCTTATGATCAAAAAAAGAAACGGTAATGTCCGCTCTATCGACATTGCGCATGAACTGTCTTTTTCAAAACCGAGTGTCAGTGTTGCAATGAAGAATCTGAAAGCCAGTAATTACATTACGATTGATGAAAATGGATTTATCAATCTGACGGAAACCGGGCAGGAAATTGCAGATAAGATTTATGAAAGACATACCTTTCTGACCGGATGGCTGACTTCTATCGGAGTTGACCCGAAGGTTGCAGCCGAGGATGCCTGTAAGATGGAGCATGCGATCAGCGCAGAGAGTTTTGCTGCCATTAAGAAATCTATTGCAGGCACGCATGAAAATTATAGCAATCCTCGTAAATAATGCATTTAAGACAGTTCAGCAGCGTGCGAAAGACAAGGAAGATATCTGCAGGCGTGCTGACGCACGGCAAAGATATCTGACGCAGGATTTCACACTCTGATGGGCTGGATTAAGATGCATTATTTTAGAGGATTGCTATAAATAAAAACATAATAAAAACCATATCCCGGATTTTCAGAGACTAAGCATCTGTTGCTTTATCATGAAATCCCGGATATGGTTTTTTATGGTTATCTTTATGCTTCCTCTTCTTTTGGAAGAAGATTTCTCATACTTCTTAAACTGATAGTCAGTGTTGACATGTTATGAAGCAGTGCGGATGTTGTGGGCATAATGATACCTGTAACTCCAAGTGCGATCAGACCACCGTTTATACCAATAATAGTTCTGTAATTATTATGGATACGCTTCATCAGCGCTGTGCTCAGTCTCTTTAACGTAACAATCTCATGGAGATTATCTGCAGAAATTGTAACATCTGCGATTTCACGTGCAATAGCTGCGCCATCACTGATAGCAATTCCCACACTTGCAGAAGAAAGTGCCAGTGAATCATTGATCCCATCACCGATCATAATAACTTTATGACCCAGTTCTTTTTCTTTCTCTACAAAAGATGCCTTATCTTCCGGCAGAACTTCGGAGTAATATTCATCTACTCCTACACGTTTCGCAATAGCTGCTGCTGTACGTTCACTGTCGCCGGTCATCATTACGACTTTTGTAATGCCGGCTTCTTTTAATTCACGTACTGCATCTGCAGCCTCTTCACGAAGCGGATCTTCTACACAGATAACTGCTGCAAGTTTTCCTTCGATTGCAAGATACAAGTGAGAACATTCTAATGGCAGGTGTTCAAATCTGTCTTCCATTCCTTCCGGAATTACACACTTTTCATCTTCCATTACGAAATGCCAGCTTCCGATCACTGCCTTTTTGCCTTCAATAGTTGTAGAAATACCATGAGCTACGATATATTCTACTTTTGAATGCATTTCCTCATGAACAAGATGTTTCTCTTTGGCTGCATTGACAACTGCTCTTGCCATGGAATGAGGGAAATGTTCCTCCATACATGCTGCAATACGCAGAAGCTCATCTGAACTCAGCTCTTCACTGAAAGATACCACATCTGAAACTACAGGCTTTGCTTTTGTAAGTGTACCCGTCTTGTCAAATACAATCGTCGTGGCATCAGCCATTGCTTCCATATATTTACCGCCCTTTACAGTAATACTGTGAGTACTTGCCTCACGTATAGCGGATAATACGGAAACAGGCATGGCAAGCTTCAGTGCGCAGGAGAAATCTACCATAAGTACCGCAAGGGTTTTCGTCATGTTTCTGGTAAGCAGATAAGTTATCCCTGTACCTGCAAGAGTGTATGGTACAAGTCTGTCTGCAAGATGTTCTGCATTACTTTCCACAGAGGATTTCAGCTTCTCAGAATCCTCGATCATGTTGACGATCTTCTCATAGCGGCTGGAACCTGCTGCTTCTTTAACCTTAACAGTGAGTTCGCCCTCTTCCAGAACAGTTCCTGCATAGGCAAAGCTGCCTTCTGCTTTACGTACAGGCGCAGATTCACCTGTCAGAGAAGTCTGGTTGACCATTGCCTCTCCTGCTGCAACATTTCCGTCAAACGGAATCACATTGCCCATATGTACGCGTATCAGATCACCTGCTTTAACAGAAGAAGCAGGTATAAGGACTTCCTGTCCGTCTTCGTTTACAAACCATACTTTCTCTGCGTTGATAGACATGCTTCTTGCAAGATCATTGACGGATTTCTTATGTGTCCATTCCTCAAGGATCTCACCGATTCCAAGCAGGAACATGGTGGAACCTGCAGTATTGAAGTCACCGCGGAGCATAGATACACCGATTGCTGTTGCATCCAGAACAGGTACTTCCAGCTTGCCTTTCATCAGAGTACGTACACCATGATAAATGTATTTTACTGATTTCACTGTAGTGATTGCTACACGTACCGGGTATGGCAGAAACATTTTATTTAATGTACGCATTACTACAGAGTTGATCAGTTTTTCTTTATAGGTTTCGTTTAATTCACGTCCGGAATTCTCAAGTGCTGATTCAGATACCTGAGCAGTTTCATAGGAAAATCTGCTCAGTAAACGAATCAGCCCGTCTCTGCTGCCGGTGTAGACAACAGCGACATCCTGAGTTCTTACATAAACCGATGCCTTGCTGATATTTGCCTGTTTTTCCAGATAACACTGCAGAATATCTGCCTGTCTGTAGGTCATGTGTTTCTGGGCAAGGTGAATACGGATTCGTCCTTTTATTTCATGCTTAATAGCAAATTTCATTATTCCTCGCTGCCTTCTTCTGTTTCTTCTGTCTCTTCTTTGAAATCTGTTGTCTCTTCTTTGAAATCTGTTGTCTCTTCTGTTTCTTCTGCTGCTTCGTCAGCTGTATCTTCTACCACTTCCTCAGCTGCTGCTCTGTCTTCGTTGATCTGCTGTGCTTCTGCATAAATATCCTCAGCATTCTCCTGAATTGCGGAAGCTGTTTTCATTACACATGCCTTTGCACGTAAAACGGCTGCTGTGCAGTTTGTGTATAATTTCTTTGCATCTTTACTTGTAAGAATCTTGATACCTGCTGTACCAAAAGCTACTCCTGCTGCAAAGATTCCTGTTTTTTTACCGTCAAATTTGATCATTGATGTATCCTCCTGTTGTGATTTTTAATTTATTGTAACCACTCAGCACCCTTTCGGTACTGAACAGTTATGAACTGTTTTCAGATAAATATGATGGGCAAACGCATTATTGCGACATCAGCTTATTTATATTTCATGTATTATACAACCAAAATTTCTGGATTTCTACTTTTTTCTTCTTGTTGAGAAATATTCTCATTTCAGACATGTTAAGAAGGTTACCGGAAACCGTATTGCCAAAAGAGAGTAAAAAACTGAAGAAATATAAGAAAACCACCGGAAATTATACTCTTCAGTATTTCCCGGCGGTCATCAGTTCGTTCTCTATTTAAATTTTTACTTGTTTTCAATGTTTAAAATCACAGGAATTTACGAACATCCGCTCGATTTCCTGTTTGTCAATGTATCCACAGGCCTTCAGTCCTGTCAGGACTACATTATTAAAACTGTCTTTTGATAATTTCTGGACTGTATTATCATCCAGCTCGATGGTGCATACACTTTCATCTTTACAATCCGGATTTCTCACGATTTTATACATATTTCTTCTGCTGATCGCACCAATTTCTTCCAAAAGGTTTACCATACGGTACACCGTAGCTGATCCGATGCCCGGATCCAGGCGGGATGCATTGTAATAGATTTCTTTACAGCAGGAACACTCATTTTCAAGAATGACTTCCAACAGCATTCTTCTCTGTTTGGTAATCCTGCATCCTCGCTTCTTTAATTCCTGGATTACAACATCTTTCTGCATTCGGGTTCTCTGGTAATTGGGCTCTTTACAATTTTCCTGTCTCTGTAATGCTGCTGCTCCCAAAATCACATCATCCTTCCGCTTGTTAATTTCTGTTTCCTGACATATGGATGCTGTTTGGCATCAGGTTTCAGTAATATGCCTGATTCT
The DNA here is from genome assembly GCF_964240315.1 of Blautia sp. Marseille-P2398. Lineage (NCBI taxonomy): Bacteria > Bacillati > Bacillota > Clostridia > Lachnospirales > Lachnospiraceae > Blautia > Blautia sp. Marseille-P2398. The sequence goes on along the minus strand of NZ_CAXSTD010000003.1, from coordinate 125,399 downwards.
CAATGGCACCCTTTGCAGTGGCTGCAGTCTCCGCCACATGATGACTTGCCGCTTTTTTTGTCTCTGACGATTCCTCTTATGATCAGTCCGACAATTAAAATCAAAATTGCTCCTACAATCAATGTTCCCATAAATGACACCTCCTGCTTTATATCATTATCATACACATATAATCACTATACTGCAATCTGATAATCAGCAGTCCACTAACTGTGAAGATACGTTACTGTTCACTTCGTTCTCAGTAACACGCTCCGCGATGAAAAAGGTATGAAACAGTTGCAATTCTGTTTATCAGAACCCGCACCACCAGATGGGACGCAGGCTCTGATCTTATTACTGTTTTATCTGGCTTTTGCCATACCCTTTACCTTTACATTAAGGCTGCCGCTTTCCTTATAAGGTCTGAACAGCAGATATAAAAATCCGATGATAATTGCGAATGCAACCACTGTCCAGATACCGAAACCGCCGCCTGTAACCAGTGTACCGATCTGATAGATACACAGAGACACAAGATATGCAAGTCCACACTGATATCCGATTGCAAATAAAAACCATTTTGTATTGTTCATCTCTCTCTTGATCGCACCCATAGCTGCGAAGCAAGGAGCACAAAGAAGGTTGAATACCAGGAAGCCGTAAGCTGCGATCGGTGTCATAGCTGCTGCCAGGTTACCCCAGATCTCAGCACCGTCTTCTGCAACTTCTGCGAATCCATAAAGCATACCAAATGTAGCTACTACATTCTCTTTTGCGATCAGACCTGTAACAGCTGCAACTGCCATCTTCCATCCTTCGCCGGCTTTTGTCCAACCGAGAGGTGCAAAGATCCATGCGATTGCTGTACCGATCTTAGAAAGGATACTCTCGTTAAGTTCTTCAACCATACCGAAGCTTCCGCCTTCCCATCCGAAGCTCATTAAGAACCACAGAATGATTGTTGAAAGAAGGATGATTGTTCCGGCTTTCTTAATGAAGGACCAGCCTCTTTCCCACATACTTCTTAAGATATTGCTGACTGTTGGCCAGTGGTATGCAGGAAGCTCCATAACGAACGGAGCCGGATCACCGGCAAACATTTTTGTTTTCTTTAAGATGATACCGGAGCAGATAATTGCTACGATACCGACAAAGTAACAACTTGTTGCAACCCATCCGCTGTTTCCGAAGAATGCACCTGCGATCATGGCAATGATCGGAAGTTTAGCTCCGCAGGGAACGAATGTAGTTGTCATGATTGTCATCTTTCTGTCACGGTCATTCTCGATCGTACGGGAAGCCATAACACCTGGAACACCGCATCCACTGCCGATAAGCATTGGAATGAAGGATTTACCTGAAAGACCGAATTTACGGAAAATTCTGTCCATGATGAATGCTACACGAGCCATGTAACCACAGGACTCAAGGAATGCAAGGAATGCAAACAGTACAAGCATCTGAGGTACGAAACCGAGAACAGCTCCCACACCGGCTACAATACCGTCAAGGATCAGTCCCTGTAACCATGCTGCACAGCCAATCGCATTCAGCCCTGATTCAATTGCCGGAGGAATGATCTCACCAAACAGAACATCGTTTGTCCAGTCAGTTACGAAAGCACCAACTGTAGTTACAGATACATAATATACGATAAACATTACAACTGCAAAGATTGGCAGTGCCAGCCATCTGTTGGTAACAATACGGTCGATCTTATCAGATGTGGAAAGCTTATCTTTTCTTGCCTTAGTCACACACTGACCAATGATAGAAGAAATATAAACATATCTCTCATTTGTGATAATACTTTCTGTATCGTCGTCAAACTCATTTTCCATTTCTTTGATCTCGGCAGATACATTTACGGATGTATTCATCTGCTCAATGATCTTGTCATCTCTTTCAAGAAGCTTGATTGCGAAGAATCTCTTCTGTTCTTCCGGTACCACACCGGTCAGTTTATTCTCAACTGCTCCGATGATCTCTTCTGCTTTATCGCAGAATTCATGGACAGGTGTTACTTTCCGGTGGCTCTGGGCAATGGAAACTGCCTTGTTTGCAGCTTCTGTGATTCCAGTTCCTTTCAGCGCGGAAATAGTAACAACTTCACAGCCAAGTTTCTTTTTCAGTTTATCAATATGTATTGTATCGCCGTTTTTCTCAACGATATCCATCATGTTGACTGCCATGATGACCGGAATCCCAAGTTCCAGAATCTGTGTTGTAAGATACAGGTTACGTTCAATATTGGTACCATCAACGATATTGATGATCGCATCCGGTTTTTCCTGAAGAATGTAATTTCTTGCAACTACCTCTTCAAGTGTATATGGTGATAAAGAATAAATACCAGGTAAGTCAGTGAGAATAACATCTTTGTGTCCTTTCAGCTTACCCTCTTTTTTCTCGACAGTTACACCTGGCCAGTTACCTACAAACTGATTTGATCCGGTCAGTGCATTGAACAATGTCGTTTTACCGCAGTTCGGATTACCTGCGAGTGCAATTTTTACTGACATAATCTCTCTCCTCTGATTTCTTGATCTTTCTCATTTTGATCACTTTACCCAATCTTTCTGCTGTCGATATCATTCTCAACAGTTATTAGTCATCACTAATACTTAGTTTTTGTTAACTATTAGATAACGCTAATTGTTAGAAAGACCTGACACGATGTCAAGAAAATTATTCTACGACAATCATTTCGGCATCTGCTTTACGTAAGGATAATTCATATCCTCTTACAGTTACTTCAACAGGATCTCCCAGAGGTGCAACTTTTCTTACATAAATATCCACGCCTTTAGTGATTCCCATGTCCATGATTCTTCTCTTTACCGGACCTTCACCGGTAAGTTTCTGAACCCGGACTGTCTCTCCAACACGTACTTCCTTTAATGTCTTCAAGCCTATTTCCCTTCTTTCCCTAGAATTTTAATGCTTTTCTCACAGGAAGAATTATGGTTCAGACCATAATCTTACTTGCCATATCTTTTCCAATGGCAACCCTGGATTCTTTAACATTTACGATCAGGCTTCCGTTAATCTCAGAAACAACTGTGACAACTCCTCCTACTACGAAGCCGAGCTCCTCAAGATGTCTCTTCACTTCTTCTTTGCCTCCGATCCTTTTGATTGTAAAAGGTTCACCTGCATTTACCATTGATAACGGCATTTCTTCATCCCTTCCTTTGCATTTAATTAATGATAAACATTATCTTTATCATGTGGTTAGTGTATTCTAATTTTGGTTAGATGTCAATAACTTTATTGAAATTTTTAATGATAAAGTTTTTCAGTTTAAAACATTAATATTTTTTTTCATTAATTTATCACTATATTATGCAATATATACAAGAAAAGTATTTATCAGCAACGTGCTTCGAGAATACCGTTGAGTGCATTTCCACTGCTGGTATGGCAGCGCACAATATCTGTAGAAGCGCCAACCTCGTCCAGTGCGCATTTTACCATCTTGTGGGATACGGTATTTGTAAAAAGTACCAGAAGATCCGGACATCCTATCTTTTTTCCGAAGTCGGCTTCCATCTGTGTGAAGACTTTGCATTTACATTTATAAGATTTACAGATTTTTTTGTACTGCCCTACCATTCTGTCATGTCCGCCTACGATTACAATACTCATGTATTATCCTCCTTTTGTTCTTTTAGATATATTAATGTGGGGATTGGAAAGTATTTATCCCTTGCCTGATAATCGGGCATTGATAATACTTTGGGTATGGTTAACTTTCTCTAACTGTAAGTTAGTATAAACTAACATAGGCTGCTTGTCAATATCTTCATGAAAATTTTGCGAAATTCATCCAAATTGTGAAGCAATTATTTATAAAAAAGAATCCTGCTTGCAGGATTAGCAGGATTAATTTCCTGTAATATAATAAAACTGCCATACAGTAATCTAACTGTACAGCAGTCTTTATGTATTTGTTAATATCTGTTATTTTTCGGGATTGGAATCATCATTCCGGCAATGCCACATGATCCAGTATTCCGGTAAGATGTGCAATGGTTATCCCATAATTGGTCACAGGTACCTGTTGCTTCTTTGCCCTGTCGATGCGGTACATCACATATTTCCGGTTAAACATACATGCTCCGCACTGGATGATCAGATCATATCCGGTAAAGTCATCCGGAAAATCGGTTCCGCTTACCAGCTCTACCTGCAGGTTTTCTCCAAATCGTTTTTTCAGCATCCGGGGAATTTTCACTCTGCCAATATCTTCTTTCAGAGGTGCATGTGTGCAGCATTCGGCAATCAGTACATGAGAAGTTTCTTTCAGACTGTCAATTGCTTTTGCTCCCTCTATGTAGTAAGAAAGATCTCCCTTGTATGCCGCAAACAGTACAGAAAAGGAAGTAAGCATGCTCTCTTTTGGTTTGTTCTCATAGATGTATGGGAACACCTGAGAATCTGTGATGATCAGCTTCGGTGGTCTGGAAAGAGTCTGCAATGCAGCCGGATACCGGTCAGTAGTTACACTCATTATGAGACATCTTTTATCCAGCAGTTCTCGTAGAGTCTGTACCTGGGGCAGGATCAGCCGTCCCTTTGGTGCCTGGATATCCTGTGGCATTACAAGGAGTACCAGATCATCTTTGGAAACCAGATTCCCGGTGATCATTCTGTTACCGTAGCCTTCCGGGATTTTTTCTGCCAGAAGTTCTTTTAATTTCCGGATTCCCTCTCCCGTTTCAGAACTGACAGGACAGACCGTTTCTCCTGTATTTTTCTGAATCATCTGAATCAGATATTCTTTTTGTTCCTGTGTATATAGATCAGCTTTACCAAGCACCGGAATTACCGGTGTCTGCCGTTTCTTAAAATAGTTATACCATTTTAATTCCTGTACCATTTCATCCTCGCAGAAAAGGATGATCGCCAGTTCAGTTTTCTGTGCAGCCAGACTGGTTTTTTCTATTCGTAATGCACCCAGTTCTCCTTCATCATCAAATCCTGCCGTATCGATGAGGATACAGGGACCAAGAGGATAGATTTCCATTGGTTTATATACAGGATCTGTGGTAGTTCCGGCAACATCCGCAACAATCGATACTTTCTGTCCGGAAAAAGTATTGATAAATGAGGATTTTCCACTGTTGGTTTTGCCAAAGATTCCTATATGCAGACGGTTTCCGGAAGGTGTTTCGTTCAATGTCACTGCCATATTAATCCCTTCTTTCAGGTGTTGTATTGATCGTTAAAAGTGCAGAGAATGTCAGAATCGGAAATCTCTCTGTCTGTTTACAATATCTGCAAGATGTTCCTCTGTGAGTTTCCTTATCTTTTCGCCCGGGATATTTTCCAGTTCTTTTTGAACCAACTCTAGTCCGACTTTTTTCGTCTCAGGGCTTGCATAATCCTGGAGATATTCCATCAATGTCATCAGCGCATTGGGATGGCAGCAGTTGGAAATCTGTTTACTTTTGCACAAAGACATAAAACGGTCACCTGTTCTTCCTGCTCTGTAACAGGCAGTACAGAAGCTCGGGATATCTCCCATACCCATCAGCCAGTTTACGATTTCATCCAGAGATCTCTGGTCACTGACGTCAAATTGTGCAGATGTCACTTCATCTTCTGTTTCAGGAACGTCATACCCGCCAACACTTGTCCTGGAGGCACCGCTGATCTGAGAAACTCCCAGAGGAAGTACTTTTTCACGAACTGCTTTACTTTCTCTTGTGGAAATGATCATTCCCGTATATGGCACAGCAATCCGGATCAGTGCACAGATTTTGGCAAAAATTTCATCACTGATACTGTTATCAAAAGCAGAAGGATCAATATCATCCGCATGTTTGATACGAGGCACACTGATAGTATGAGGACCTACTCCATGAACTGCCTCAAGATGTTCCGCATGCATCAGAAGCCCGGCAAACTCATACCTGTAAAGTTCAAGACCAAATAATACACCCAGTCCTACATCATCAATGCCGCCTTCCATTGCGCGGTCCATTGCTTCTGTATGATAGGCATAATTATGTTTCGGACCTGTTGGATGAAGTGTTTCGTAACTTTCTTTATGATAAGTCTCCTGAAAAAGAATGTAGGTACCGATTCCTGCATCTTTTAATTTCCTGTAATTTTCCACAGTTGTGGCCGCAATATTTACATTGACACGTCGGATGGCACCGTTCTTATGTTTAATGCTGTAGATTGTCTGGATGCATTCCAGAATGTACTCAATGGGATTATTGATCGGATCCTCTCCGGCTTCAATAGCAAGACGTTTATGTCCCATATCCTGAAGAGCAGTTACTTCTTTTACAATTTCTTCCTGAGTAAGTTTTTTGCGGGCAATATGCTGATTTTTCTTATGATACGGACAGTACACACAGCCGTTTACGCAATAGTTGGAAAGATACAGAGGGGCAAACAGAACGATTCTGTTTCCGTAAAATTCTTTCTTGATCTCCGCTGCCAGATCATACATCTCCTGAAGCTTCTCAGGAATGGGACAGGCAAGAAGGACAGAAGCTTCTCTGTGGGTAAGTCCTTTACATTCTTTTGCCTTCGCAAGGATCTGGTCGATCAGCTCCATATTTTCTTTGTTTGCATCTGCATATGCAAGGGTTTCTCTGATCTCTTCGTCGGAAATAAATTCCTCTGCTTTTAATGATTTTGGATTATACATAGATTTGTTTCCTTTCTTTTCGGTCAGGGGCTTCCTTATCTGCCGCTTTCCGATTAGTTTTTTTTCTATATTCAGTTTTATGTTCCGCTTATCGCGGGTGCTTAAGTTATTCAGGAGTGAACTGCAGTCATGCTTTATAATCGCCTCTGTCTGTCACTACTTCATAACCAATGCTCTTCATACGTGCTGCCATACAGGCTTTGCATTCAGCAGCTTCATCACCTGTACAGATCTTATTATCATAAAGGGTATACTTATCCCGGACATTGACCGGTGATAAGTTGGGCATTACTACATTGGCCCCTGCCAAAATTCCCTTCTCTCTGCCCTTGGGATCTATGGTTCCAAGGGCTGTTGTTGCCGGAAGAAGCGCATGTGGGTGGATCAGGCGGATAATTGACAATAATCGCAGAGTCTGCTCCAGCGTTCCGGGTGATTCTTTAGCAAACGGGGTGTCTTTGTGAGGAATAAACGGTCCGATTCCTATCATTTCAGGCTTTAATTCCTTAATAAATAAAAGATCGCTGTAAAGTGTATCTGCAGTTTGTCCCGGAGATCCTACCATGAATCCACATCCGGTTTGATATCCTATTTTCTTCAGGGTTTTCAGACAGTTTTTTCTGAAAACCAGGGACATCTGTTCCGGGTGAAGTTTTCTGTAATGATCTTCATCTGCTGTCTCATGACGCAAGAGATATCTGTCAGCACCTGCATCAAAATACGCCTGATAGCTTTCTTCACTCTTTTCTCCGATAGAAAGAGTCACTGCACAGTCAGGGTATATTTCTTTAATCGTGCGGACAATCTGACAAATATGTTCATCTGTGAAATGCGGATCTTCTCCGCCCTGCAGAACAAAAGTCCGAAAACCAAGATTCCATCCTGTTTCACAGCAGGACAGAATCTGTTCCAAAGAAAGCCGGTATCTGTCTGCATCCGTATTTGAACAGCGTATACCACAATAATAACAATTGTTCTTGCAGTAATTTGTAAATTCGATCAGACCGCGGACATAAATTTTATTTTCATAAATTGCTTTTGCGGTCTGTTGTGCTCTTCTTCGTAGTTCTTCCGTTACCAGTGGATTCTGTGTATGTAAAATCATTTCCAGTTCTTCTCTGGTAATATTCTGTGTCTCCTGAATGTGTTCAGGTATCTGCAACTCTGCTGATGCCATATATTTTCATTTCCTCTAAGCTTTCGAATAGACTGTTTTTGCTGAAACCCCTGCCAGCCGGCCAATTTTTCCAGTCAGTGCATTGATTATATCCAGAGGTGCATCTATTGCCACACTGATAATGCTTATCCCTCTCTGCCTGTAAGGAATCCCCATTCTGCCGATGATATAAATGCCATATTCATGAAGAATCCTGTTCAGACATTCTACAGAATCTGAATTCTCTACTATAATACTGATCACTGCAATTCTGCTTTCCATAGAAACACCTCTCATATAATTAATCAACTTATCTGCACATCAGAATTTACAAAAGTTAACAACTCTCTGAATCTGGTGACTGATCGGATAGGAATCATAACCATAAACCCCTTTCATCCAGCCGGCATACTGTGCTTCCGGATCATAATAAAGACCATTGATCTTTACCCAGCAATGACGGGTAAATCCATCTGCCGCTCCATCTCTGCTTCCCGGTACCCGGCCACAGATCATATACGGTGTATATCCTATTTCTCTTGCAAGAGCAGCAAAAATACAGGAAAATCCATAACAGTTGCCATATCCTGTACGAAACATCCTCAATGCCTCACTGCGCGCCCAGCCACTCTGGTAAATGTTAGGATCCGGACCACCATAGTAAAATCCTCCGTAAACAACATATTTCCAACATGCATAAAGCTTCTGGCTCTGACTCATACCTGAATTTGTGATTGACGATACAATCTGCATCACACGCATTTTCAGCAGAGCATTATAATCTTTTCTTGCAGCACCGGAATTGGTAAAATAAAGCTGGCCGTTCTGTCTGGATTTCTTCTGATACAGCCTTCCTTTTGGATCCGCATAATACAGATTATTCTTATAGATAAAATATCCAATGCTGGCACGGCCGTGTTCTGTCCTTATATGATAAATATTGGATCCGGATTTTACAATTTTATTCTGTTTATTCTCAAATAAACGTCCTTTCTCATCAAAAACATAAACTACATTGTTGATACGCTGTCCTCCTCGCACAGCATTTCCATTTGCGCCAAAATAATACTTATAGCCATTATATCTCTTCCATTTGTTCTTAACCATTTTTCCCTTATAATAATAGTAAATCTTGTTTCCCTTTGTAACCAGTTCTCTTATGGGAACCGGAGATGACGTCGGGGATACCCCGGACTGCTCTGTAACAGGAATATCATTTTCCGCAGCCTGTACACCAAATACCGGCATAGCTAAAACAGCAACTGCCATTATGATAAAAAGCAACTTTTTCAATGTTTTCATAAACCTTTTTCTCCTTACACATTTTCATAATCTCAGAAACAAAAATATAACTACATACCATAACTACAATCCTGTCTCTTCCATTACCTTCTTCACTTTAGTGTAACAAAAAATTTATCTGATTTCCATATTTTTGTGGTATTTTAGCAAAAAAATACTGCTGTCCGGACTTTTAGCAATGTTTCGAACAGCAGTATCTGCTACATCTCTGAATTATTATAATTTCTTACCTGTAAGCATTTCATAACCCTGAAGATATTTTCCAATTGTCTTATCCACAATGTCCTGCGGAAGTGTCCAGTCATTGTCCGGATTTGCTTTCAGCCAGTCACGTGCAAACTGTTTGTCAAAGGATGGCTGACCATGTCCCGGTTCATATCCTTCAGCAGGCCAGAAACGGGAGCTGTCCGGTGTGAGCATCTCATCACCGATCACCATGTTTCCATCTTTATCCAGACCAAATTCAAATTTGGTATCTGCGATAATGATTCCCTTGCTTAATGCGTATTCCGCACATTTCTTATAAAGTGCAATTGTATTATCACGAAGTTTTGCAGCTAATTCCTCTCCTCTGCCCGGGAAATATTTCTCAAGGTGAGCGATGCTCTGCTCATAGGAGATATTTTCGTCATGATCGCCAATCTCAGCCTTTGTGGACGGAGTATAGATCGGCTCAGGAAGCTTGTCAGATTCCTTCAGTCCTTCCGGTAATTCAATGCCGCAGACTTTACCTGTCTTTTTGTAGCTTTCCCAGCCGCTTCCTGTAATATATCCACGAACAATACATTCAATAGGCAGCATCTCAAGCTTACGGCACATCATGCTGTTTCCGTCAAATTTCTCCTGCTGGAAAAATTCAGGCATATCTTTTACATCTACAGAAATCATGTGGTTCGGCAGAATGTCTTCTGTCATGTCAAACCAGAACTTGGACATCTGAGTCAGTACAGTTCCCTTCTTGGTTACCTGATTGTTCAGGATAACATCAAAGCAGCTGATGCGGTCTGTCGCAACCATGATCAGGCTGTCACCGTTGTCATAAATCTCACGTACTTTACCTTCTTTGATTGGTTTCATTTCCTGCATTTTTTCGCACCTCAATATTCGTTATGTAATTTGTAAAACTCCAAAATCATCGGCCTTTGCCGAAATTACTGTATTACCGTACCACTATCTCTGTAAGATTGTCAATACACTGAATTTTATTTAGCTTTGCTGATAAAATGTAAGCAAATATGAATTCCATTTCATATCCTGAAATGGCTTTATTCATCCTTCGCCCATCCGTAAGAATATTTCACAGCTTTATTCCATCCTTTGATCTTTTGCTCTCTTGTTTCTTCGGTGATAGACGGGTAGAATTTCTGGTCAATGGACCAATTGTGGCGCACTTCTTCTTTACTGCTCCAGTAGCCTACTGCCAGACCTGCCAGATAAGCAGCCCCCATTGCAGTTGTCTCAACACAGCATGGACGGTTGACCGGTGCATTGATAATATCTGCCTGTGTCTGCATCAGGAAATTGTTGGCACTGGCTCCGCCATCAACTTTTAATGCCGCCAGATTAATGCCTGAATCTGCTTTCATGGCATTTAGTACGTCATTTACCTGATAGGCAATAGATTCCAGCGTTGCGCGGATAATATGATATTTGTTCACACCGCGGGTAATTCCTACGATCGTACCTCTCGCATACTGATCCCAGTGGGGAGCTCCCAGTCCTGTAAAGGCCGGCACAACATAACATCCATGTGTATCTGATACTTTATTTGCCATATACTCGGAATCTTCAGAGGAATCAATTACCTTTAATTCATCTCGCAGCCACTGGATAGCTGCACCTGCAACAAAAATTGATCCTTCCAATGCATAGGTTACCTTTCCGTCCAATCCCCACGCAATCGTAGTAACCAGTCCGTTCTTTGAAAAGACAGGTTTCTCTCCTGTATTCATCAGAAGGAAACATCCTGTGCCATAAGTATTTTTTGCCTCTCCGGCATTAAAGCAGGTCTGGCCAAACAAAGCAGCCTGCTGATCACCTGCTGCACCTGCAATAGGGATAGCACCGCCAAGGACTGCCGGATCTGCTTTTCCATAAATACAGCTGGATGGCATTGGTTTGGGAAGCATGGACTTTGGAATGTCAAGTTCATTCAGAATTTCCTGATCCCACTGTAAAGTATTGATATTAAAAAGCATGGTTCTGGATGCATTGGAATAATCTGTAACATGGACTCTGCCCTTTGTCAGTTTCCAGATCAGCCAGGTTTCCACAGTTCCAAACAAAAGCTGCCCTTTCTGCGCTTTCTCTCTGGCTCCTTCTACATTGTCCAGAATCCACTTTATTTTTGTTGCAGAGAAATAAGCATCGATCACAAGCCCTGTTTTCTCCCTGAATTTCTCAGTCAGTCCTCTGGCTTTCAGCGAGTCGCAGTATTCCGATGTTCTGCGGCACTGCCATACGATCGCATGATAGACAGGTACGCCGGTATTTTTATCCCATACGATTGCAGTTTCTCTCTGGTTTGTGATTCCGATCGCAGCGATCTTTGAAGCATCTGCTCCGATCTTAGTCATTGCCTCTACTGCCACACCCAGCATACTGGCCCATATCTCATCTGCATCATGTTCTACCCAGCCCGGTTTCGGGAAATACTGGGTAAATTCTCTCTGTGCAACACTTAAACGTTCTCCCTTTTCATTAAACAGGATACAGCGGTTGCTGGTCGTCCCGGCATCCAGTGCCATAATATATTTTCCCATAAAAGATTTCCTCCGTTCTCTTTCAATGTACTCTCGGAATCTTTTTGTACTTGATTTTGCGAGAAGATTTTTTGTTAGATGTGCCCAAATTTTTGAGGCGTACGCGGTGCGTACGTTGATAAAATTCGGGTGCAGCTAACAAAAAATCAGCCGCAAAAGCAAGTGCAATAAAGACTCCGAGAGTACATTTTATTATTATAACCATACCACAAACATCTGAAGGTTGCTATTCTTTTTTATTCATGTTATGATGCAGACAAAACAAACCTGTTATTGTTCACTCCGTTCTCAGTAATACGCTTTGCAGGATATTATCAGTGAACAGTAACACAAACCTTACTGCTATTATAGAAAGATGGAGTACAATATTTTGAAGAAAAAAGAATTTATTTTTATAGGTGGTATCCTTATTCTTGCACTTGCGATGTGGGGAGGAATGTCTCTTATAAATAAGGGCAGTCATGGTTCCATCCGTATTACTGTAGACGGAAAAGAATATGGAACTTATTCTCTGGAAAAGGATCAGACGATTAAAATCAACGATACAAATGTCTGTGAGATCAAAGACGGTCAGGCACGTATGATCTCTGCACAATGCCCCGATCATCTGTGTATGAAACAGAAGGCAATCGATGAAAAAGGAGGCACCATCGTATGCCTCCCTAATAAAGTCGTTATTGAAGGGGAAAAAAGTACTGACAGTAAAAAAACTGACGAACCGGTAATTGACACAGTAACCTGAGCTCTCCGTTGCCTGTAACTGAATAACTGTTTCACAGTTCGGCTAAAAAGCAAAATTAAAAGGAACCATATTATACGGCAGCTATATGATGATACACACCAGCCCGCCCTTACTGTCATTGACAATTTTCTGCATGGTATCCTGAAGCTTTACCTGGCTTTCTTCGCTGATAGCTGCAATCTTGCTTCGGATGCCATCCTGTACCAGCTGCTCAATGGATTTACCGAAAATATTAGTCTCCCAGATACTCTCCCCCCTCTGGCTGCCTTCGTCAATATACTGGATCAGATCCTTTGCCTGCTGTTCTGTTCCTACTATGGGAGCAATTTCAGTTTCTATATTTGCCTTTATCATATGGATAGACGGACTTTTTGATTTTATCTTTACTCCATATTTATTTCCCTGTCGGATCACTTCAGGCTGTGCGATCTCAATCTCATCCAGATTCGGGACAACCACACCATAACCGGTTCCACGCACTGCTTCCAGTGCAGCCTGCACTTTTACATATTCCTCTTTCATATGTACCAGTTCCTGCATTGTATGGATCAGTTCATATTCACTCTCCATTTCGATTCCACTCATCTGACTGAGCATCCTGTAATAATATTCTTCCTTTATGCGTATTCTTACCTTTACTGTTCCATCGGATAAGCCTACATCTTCCAGAAGGGAATCCTGTACATAAGGTCCGGATAATTTTACAGATTCCTTTGTGATATCACGTATATGCTGCATACTTTTCATTTTATCCCTGATCTGTGAAAGGATCTGCTGTTTTAACTCATGCTCCAGGGGAAGCATTTCTACCCAGCGCGGAATAAAAAACTGAATCTGACTGACAGGAAATTCATATAAAACTTTCTCCAGAATCCTGGCAATATCTTCTTTTCTCAATTGGTCACAGTTTACTGTCAGAGCAGTTACCTTATATTTCTGTTGGATTTCTTCCGCTGTTTTCAGAGCCGCATCTTTATATGGCATCTGCGAATTTACCAGCACGATAAATGGTTTCTGCTGTTTTTTCAATTCCTGAATAGTCTTCTCTTCTGCCTCCGGAAAATTGTCTCTGGGAAGTTCACCGAAACTTCCGTCAGTTGTGACCACAATACCTATTGTGGAATGCTCCTGAATTACTTTCTGTGTTCCGATGCGTGCGGCCTCGCGAAATGGGATTGCCTGCTCAAACCAGGGAGTTTTTACCATTCGTTCTTTCCCGTCCTCCGTCTGCCCGGATGCACCCTTTACCAGAAAACCCACACTGTCGATCAGGCGGATCTTTACCTGCTGATCTTCTCCAAGAGTGATGGGAACTGCTTCTTTGGGAATAAATTTTGTTTCTGCTGTGGTGATGATTTTGCCTGATCCGCTTAAAGGAAGCTGATCTCTGATCTCTGCCTGCTTTGTATCTGACATCTGCGGCAATGCAACAAGTTCCATGAATCTGCGGATAAATGTAGATTTTCCTGTGCGGACAGGTCCTACGACCCCTATGTATATATCTCCCCCTGTACGGGCCTGGATATCACGATACACCTGAAAATTTTCCATAAAAATAGCCCCCTTGCATATTTACACATAACCTTCATGTATTGTTATAAAATATGCAAGGAAGCTTTAAAATATTCTATTTATCATTTGGACATATTGTTACTGTCAGGTATCACAGATGTTTCTTAATAGGAATCATTGTGAAGCAGATGATGCTCTTTGCCTTTCAGAAGTCCGTTGTAAAGTTCCAGAACTAACGGGTTTTCATCGGATTTCTTAATGATAGTTGTATTATCTGCATTATACAGGCCCTTAGCTCTCAGAGCTTTGGTTCTGTCGCCGGATCTTGTCGGCTGTCCGCCACCCATGATACATCCGCGGCGGCATGCCATGATCTCGATCAGATGATATTCTTTCTCACCATTCTTAACCTGTTCCATAACGGTTCTTGCATTTGCAAGGCCGCTGGCAACACAGATATTAAGGTTCATTCCTTCATAAGGAACTGTAAATTCCTTGATTCCCTCATCTCCACGAACACCGCATTCTGCGATCTCATGCATGGTTTCTTTGCTGTGATCCGGAGTCAGACGGCGGAGAACTGCTTCTGTAACACCTCCTGTAACACCGAAGATAACACCACCACCGGAGCCGAAGCCAAACGGCATATCACAGGCTTCCGGTTCAAGAGTTGCAAAGTCAAGACCAAAGTTATCGATCATGCGGAGCAGCTCTGTAGTTGTAATAACGATATCTGTATCCTGTTCACCGTCTGTGAAGCTGTTCGGACGAACTGCTTCTGCCTTCTTGGCTGTACATGGCATAATAGAGATCATAACTGTTTTCCTGCCGCCGGCATGTTCCGGATCGCGGAAGTACTCTTTGATTACTGCTGAGAGCATTCCCTGTGGAGAACGGCAGGTAGAAAGATTAGGAATATACTCCTTGTACTGGTCTGTGATAAACTTCACCCATGCAGGACAGCAGGAAGTAAGAAGCGGAAGTTTCTCACCCTTCTTAATTCTGTCAAGGAACTCGGCACTCTCTTCCATAATAGTAAGGTCAGCACTGAATGAAGTATCATAAACTTCATCGAATCCCATTCTGTGGAGAGCATTGACAATCTTACCCATAACACTCTTGCCTTTGGTCAGTCCATAATGATCACCTACTGCGACACGTACTGCAGGAGCAATCTGAGCAACTACACGTATATTCGGATCAGCAAGTGCTTCCCATGCCTCGTTCATATGTGTCTTGATCGCAATCGCACCTGTTGGGCAATATACACGACACTGACCGCAGTTTACACATTCTGTCTCTGCGATTTTTTTGTTAAATGCAGGCATTACCATGGCCTCAGTTCCCCGGAATGCAAATCCTAAAGCTCCGATTCCCTGAAGTTCTTCGCAGGCACGTACGCAGTCACCACACAGAATACATTTGTTTGGATCACGAACCAGAGAAGGAGAACTTGTATCCAACTCATGATATTCCCTGGTATTTTTGAAACGGATTGTCTGTACGCCCAGCCTGTGTGCCAGTTCCTGAAGGACACACTCACCACTCTTAACACAGGTTGTACAGTCACGACAATGTGCTGCAAGCAATAATTCTACAATTAGTTTTCTGTATTTCTTGACTCTTCCGGAATTGGTATAGATCACCATTCCATCTCTTGGCTGTTCAGAACATGAGGCAAATGTTTTTCCCCTCTCGTCTTCAACTGTACATAAACGACAGGCACCAAAAGTGGATACCTCTGAGTGGTAGCACAGTGTCGGAATATTGATCCCTGCCTTGCGGATGACAGACAGGACATTTTTTTCATCGGTAAATTCTACCTTTCTACCGTCAATTATCATATGGCCCATAGTGTATCCTCCCTTCTATGCTTCCACATATACTGCATCAAAGTTACAGTTGTCCTTACATGCACCGCATTTGATACAGATGTCGTTATCAATGTGATATGGATGTTTGATCTTACCTGAGATTGCACCTGCCGGACAGTTCTTTGCACATTTACCGCAGCCGATACAGAACTCAGGGTTGATGTGGAACTGACGAAGAGCAGTACATACTTTTGCACGGCATTTCTTATCGCAGATATGTTCCTCATATTCATCGCGGAAGCGTTTGAGAGTACTGATAACAGGAAGAGGTGCACTCTTGCCAAGTCCGCACAGAGCCATGTTCTGAACCATATTTGCAAGCTCTTCCAGCTCATCCAGATCGGACATCTCACCCTTGCCATCTACGATCCTCTCCAGGATCTCCAGCATACGTTTGGTACCCTCACGGCACGGTACACATTTACCGCAGCTCTCACGCTGGGTGAAGTTCATAAAGAATCTGGCAACCTCAACCATACAGGTATTCTCGTCCATAACTACCAGACCACCAGATCCCATAATCGCATCTAATTTTTTGACAGAATCAAAATCAAGAGGTGCATCCAGCTGGTCAAGGATCAGACATCCGCCGGACGGACCGCCAATCTGGACACCTTTAAATGCGGCGCCACTCTTTAAGCCACCACCGATATCATAGATAATGTGGCGGAGTGTGGTTCCCATAGGAACCTCTATCAGACCGGTATTCTCGATAGAACCGGTCAGTGAGAAGGTTTTTGTTCCGGGGCTTCCCTCTGTACCGATAGTGCGGAACCAGTCTGCTCCCTGAAGAATAATCTTCGGTACATTAGCATAGGTTTCTACATTATTAAGAACTGTAGGCTTACCCCACAGACCTTTCTCTACTGTACGGGGCGGTTTTACACGAGGCATACCTCTGTTACCCTCGATAGATGCGGTAAGTGCCGAACCTTCTCCACATACGAAAGCTCCGGCACCTCTGTTGATATGTAAATGGAAGTTTACACCGGAATTTAAAATATTATCACCTAACAGGCCATATTTTTCTGCCTGTTCAATCGCCATCCTAAGTCTCTTTACAGAAAGAGGATACTCTGCACGAACATAAATATATCCATTCTCCGCACCGACTGCGTAGGCTGCAATAGTCATACCTTCGATCATCTTATATGGATCACCTTCCATGACGGAACCATCCATAAATGCACCGGGATCACCCTCATCACCATTACATACAACATAGCGGGTTTTCTCTGCCTGGCGTGCAACCTGAGACCATTTCTTGCCTGCCGGGAATCCTGCACCGCCACGACCGCGAAGCCCGGATTTAGTTACTTCATCAATAACTTCCTGCGGGGACATGCTTCCCATCACTTTTGCAAGTGCCTGATAGCCTCCCACAGCAATATACTCTTCGATAGATTCCGCATCGATTTTTCCGCAGTTTTCAAGAACGATACGTGTCTGTTGATTTAAGAAAGGAATATCATCAGGATGTGGACAGACTGTATTATTATCACGATAAAACAGTCTCTCTACAGGTTTCCCTTCCAATATAGTTCTCTCCACAATTTCCTTACAGTCTTCCGGCTGTACGTGAACATACTGATAATCATATGGTTCAATTCTCATCAGAGGTCCAAGTTCACATAAGCCCTGGCACCCTGTCTTGATCACGCCTACATGAGGCACATCCTTCTGCATTTCAACTGTTACTCCATCAATTCTCTCACAGAGTACTGACATCTCTTCATAAATCTTCTGCGCTCCGGATGCGATACATCCGGTACCTGAACAGACAAGAACGCGGCAGGTATAAGATTTAATCTGCTCATTTACTTCAGCCTGCTTATTTAACAGGTCTTCTTTACTCTTAATACTCATACGCACTCTCCTCTCAGTTTATTCAAAAGTTCTACAGCTTTCTCAGGAGTCATCTTCGGATGTACTTCATCATTGACAGTCAGTGTGGGGGCAAGTCCACATGCACCCAGACAGGATACTGTTTCTACGGTAAAAAGCATGTCATCTGTAGTGTGTTTCTTGTTGCTCAGTCCAAGTTCCTTCATCAAAGCCTCTTTTACAGGCATGGATTTTCTCACATGACAGGCTGTTCCGTCACACACTTTAATGACATATTTCCCTTTCGGCTCAAAAGAAAAATTCTCATAGAATGTGGCTACACTGTAGGCCTTGGCTTCTTTTACTCCGATTTCTTTCGCTACATAAGTCAGCAATTCTCCCGGCAGGTAACGATATTCCGCCTGAATATCCTGCATGATCGGAATCAGCGATGCTGCTGTACGTCCGTAGTGCTCGATGATCTCATCCGCTTTTCTGTAATAAGACTGGTCTAACATTCGGTTCCCTCCTTAAATAGTAATTTTGATACATCGGTTTTAATATAGTACCGATATATCGATTCCCACGCAGCTTTAGTTATTTTCAACATATGTGCTGTTGATATTATACATTATATAGTTGTTTTGCACAATATCATTTTTGAAATTTTCTGAAATTAATTTATAACAATTTGTTATAGATGTATAGTATTCATAAATGTATATAAATGAAAAGCAATTTCTTTAACAGGATTGTTAATTTAATAGCAATATCAAAACAAAAAAAGATCATTGAAAAGAATATTATCTTCTTCTCAATGACCTTTCTGGAAATGGCTGCATTATTTAATTTCATGTTCCTCATGGAAATGCTTATATTTTTCTATAAACATCAACAGAAAGCTGATCATAAGGAATCCACAGGAAACCCAGATCATTCTGATTCCATAGCGTATGGACAGATTTCCACCAATGCCGGCACCCAAGGCAAACATAAGGATGATTCCAAAATAATACATCGCCTGTTTTAGCTGTTTTGATTTTTTTTCACGAAAATAAACTGACAACGCAGCTGTACCACTGCGCAAATTACCGATACACATAGTACTTGCATAGGAATATCCGTTTACCTTGCGGAAGGACTGTACCTGCATTGCACAGGCGAAAGATGCCATGGCATTTGCCAGCATATTGTATTCGGTTGGCAGGAAACCTACTGTAAATAAGATCAGGATTTCTGCCAGCAGAACACCCTGTCTCCAGTGGAGCTTCTGCGCATATTTATAATTTGCCTGTATTTTCTCCGCAACCCATACGCCCAGTGCAAAGAAAATAATAGGAAAGAAGTATCCCAGTCCTGCTGTCAGTTCTCCTGCCATAAAGTGCTGGCTCATAAGAACGACGTTTCCTGTCTGTGCATTACAGAATACTTCGTTTCTTGCATTATAGGTGTAAGCATCCTGAAAACCTCCTGACAGTGCCAGGAATGCACTGTTTAAAAAGGCTTCCGACATTTGTATTTCGTGTTGATTATGATCTTTCATGATTTTCCCCGTTCAAGTTTATTTGCAGTTATCTCCTGTACGGATAACTGCCTTTATTCTTTTACCGTTTATTTTCAAACATTCGAAATCCGCTGCTTTACTGCGTAAATCGCTGCTTTCTCATGTTTGGCGGGTCCCTTTTTGACCCTGATTATCATGTTATACGTTTATAGGTCAAATGTAAAAGATATAATTCATATTATTGTATATATGATTTTTATATATTGGATACAATATATATATAATTTTGGCTATATAAAGCAACTTCCATATACTGTATGTCTACAGCATATGGAAGTTATTTTTTTATGTATCTGCAGAATTACTTATCTCCGTGTTCTTTGAGATATTCTGCTTTTCCCATCTCGTACAGATTATTGCCTTCTGAGTCAATGATGACTACAAGAGGCATATCCTCTACATACAATTTACGAAGTGCTTCTGCTCCCAGATCTTCATAGGCGATCAGTTCGGCCTTTTTGATGCATTTTGCAAGAAGCGCACCTGCACCGCCGATAGCTCCGAAGTATACACCATCATATTTCTTCATGGCGTCTACTACTTCCGGAAGGCGGGCACCTTTACCGATCATTCCTCTTGCTCCCACAGACATCATTGTGGGTGCATAGGCATCCATACGTCCGCTGGTTGTAGGGCCTGCGGAGCCGATGACTGCGCCTGGTTTTGCAGGAGTTGGTCCTACATAGTAGATGGTTGCATCTGTAGGATCAAATGGAATTTTCTCACCTTTTGCAAGGGCCTCACACATTCTCTTGTGTCCTGCATCACGTGATGTATAAATAGTACCTGTTAATAATACCTGATCACCTGCATGGAGAGTTCTTGCCAGCTCTCTAGTAAGTGGAAGCGTAATTTTCTTTCTTTCCATCTCAGATCACCTCCGATTTATGGCGGGTTACATGGCAGTTGATATTAACTGCACATGGCATACCTGCAATATGAGTCGGCATTGTTTCGATATTCAGGCCGATGGCTGTTGTCTTTCCGCCAAATCCCTGAGGTCCGATTCCAAGCTTGTTTACTTTTTCCAGCATTTCTTTCTCAAGATCAGCATAGAACGGATCCGGGTTCTGAGTATCCAGAGGTCTCATCAGTGCTTTCTTTGCAAGAAGTGCACATTTGTCAAAGGTTCCTCCGATACCAACTCCGACTACCATTGGCGGACATGGGTTGGGACCTGCGGTCTCTACTACTTCAAGGATAAAATCCTTGATTCCCTGTAATCCTGCAGATGGTTTGAACATACGGATCTGGCTCATGTTCTCACTTCCGAAGCCTTTGGGGCCTACTGTGATCTTTACCTGATCTCCGGGAACGATTTCTGTGTAGATCATAGCCGGTGTATTGTCGCCTGTGTTTCCACGGCGAACCGGATCCTTTACTACAGATTTTCTTAAATATCCCTTATCATATCCACGACGTACACCTTCATTGATGGCATCGTTCAGATTTCCCCCGACAAAATGTACATCCTGTCCGATTTCAAGGAATACACATGCCATTCCTGTATCCTGGCAGATCGGCACGTTCTCGTTATCTGCAATATCAAAATTCTCAATAATATTGTCAAGGATACCCTTGGCAATCTCTCCGTCTTCGCATGCGCGGCATGTTTTGATCGCACATTTTACGTCTTCCGGAAGATGTTCATTTGCTTCGATACAGAGTTTTTCGATGACATCTGTAAGTCTGCTTACTTCTACTTCACGCATTCTGGTAAGCTCCCTTCTCTATTTCTGGATATGCCATTAAGAAATGACATATTCCCTTTTTCATTATATCAAAGGTTTCCGGTAACGGCAATTTCCCGGCACCGATACCGGAACATTTTTATCGTATACTGGTTACAGTAACTTTTATATTCTGATTGTCTGACCTTTTATCAGCGCTGCTCGTGACGGGCATATTTTGGAAGCAGTAATGGAGATACTTTGTCAGTATGTAAATCTGCTTTGTCCAGTTCATCTGCATATTTGTAGATATGATCCAGGTTCATTTCACCAAGCTCTACATTCTTGCATTTTGCAGCTGCTTTTTTACCGGCATTTCTTCCAAATACGATTACATCCAGAAGAGAGTTACCCATCAGTCTGTTTCTTCCGTGGATTCCACCTGCGGCTTCTCCTGCAACTAACAGGTTTGGAATTTCTTTTGTGAATCCGTCTCCGTTAATCTCAAGACCACCGTTCTGGTAGTGAAGTGTCGGATAAATAACGATAGGAACTTTTCTCATATCAATGCCGTAGTTCATGTACATACGGAACATAGCCGGGATTCTCTTTTCGATGGTTCCTTCGCCACCGAGGATCTCGATCATCGGAGTGTCAAGCCATACACCTTTCAGTCCGCCTGGAACTTCTACGCCGCGTCCTTCTTCGCATTCACGGATAACACCGGAAGCATTTACGTCACGGGTTTCAAGCGGATGAATATAAGCTTCTCCGTTTGCATTTACAAGCTGTGCACCAACGGAACGAACTTTCTCAGTTACCAGAGCACCCATGATCTGTGATGGATAGATTGCTCCTGTTGGATGGTACTGGATAGAATCCTGATAAAGAAGGGAAGCACCTGCTCTGTATCCAAGTACAAGTCCGTCTGCAGTTGCACCGTAGTGGTTGGATGTCGGGAATCCCTGATAATGCATTCTTCCTGCACCACCTGTTGCAATTACAACAGTTTTGGCTCTTGCAACAGAATAATCTCCTGTTTCCATGTTAAGAAGAACTGCACCTGCAACCTGTCCTTTTTCATCTTTCAGAAGTTCAACAGCTGAAGTAAATTCAACTACCGGAATCTTAAGATTCAGAACTTCATCTCTGATGGTACGCATGATCTCAGATCCGGAATAATCCTTTGCAGCATGCATTCTCTTTCTGGAAGTACCGCCGCCGTGTGTGGTAACCATGGTTCCGTCTTCTGCTTTATCAAATTCAACACCAAGGTCATTGAGCCATTTGATGGCATCCGGAGCTTCCATTACCAGTCTCTTTACCAGTTCCGGCTTTGCTGCAAAATGTCCGCCGCCGAAGCAGTCCAGATAATGCTGTACTGGAGAATCATTCTCTTTGTCTGCAGCCTGGATACCGCCCTCCGCCATCATTGTGTTGGCATCACCGATACGAAGCTTTGTAACGATCATAACGTCTGCACCTGCATTGTGTGCTTCAATGGCACAGGAAGAACCTGCACCGCCACCGCCGATCACAAGTACATCTACGTCATAATCAATTTTTGTAAGGTCAATTTTTTCGTTGATCAGACGGCTTGTTGAATGGAGCATCTCTGCCAGTTCCAGAGGAGCTTTCTGTCCTTTGTTCGGTCCTACTTTGATTTCTGCAAACGCGTCTGGATTATAATCCGGATGAAATTTCTCAAGAAGAGCGTCTTTCTCTTCAGCTGTCAGACGTCTTGGCTCTGTTGCCATACGCTGTGCTCTTGTAGCCTCTACCTTTTTGATGGATTCCATCATATTTTCTGGATATGGTGCATACATGTTTTACGCCCTCCCTATTTCTCAATTTCTCTGTTGTTGTAAAGTTCCTGCATGTCTGTGATTGGTTTCTGCATGATCTGCTCGATCAGATCATCATATTTACCTTCGTGGATTTCTTCTACACGTTTCTCCAGATGTTCGCTCTTAGGCGCGATATATTTACCTGTGAGACGTCTTGCAAGAAGACCTACCATCGGATGGGAAATACCGGCCGGACATCTTACGGAACAGCATCCGCAGCTTACGCAGTCGAAGGATTCCTCTGCACATTTTTCAAGTTCGCCTCTCTGTGCATATGCGATGTACTGCATTACATTTAAGTCCTGAGTACATGCTTTTGTACAGGCATTACATCCGATACAGCTGTAGATTTCCGGATAGAGTTCCATCATTACCTGCTGATTCGGTTTCAGGTCTTCGATGTTGTAGAGTCTCTTATCTGTAGGGAAGAACGGGATGCTTGCTACATACATTCCTTCCTGTACCTGTGTCTGACAGGCAAGACATGTTTTCAGCTCGTTTTCACCTTTGATTCTGTAGATTGTTGCGCAGGCTCCGCAGAATCCGTGTCTGCAGCCGCATCCTCTCTTTAATGTATAACCGGCATATTCCATGGCAGTCATAATTGTAAGTTCTGCAGGTACGCTGTATTTCTTACCGAAAAAATATACGTTTACCATATTCTTTTCCATTTGAGATTACCAGTCCTTTCTATATATATCATCTGTCGTCAGCAGCACATACAAGCTCGAATCCGCTACGCTACTTCTCGCTTGAGGGCGTTCGCCCTACAGAATGTTCTGTGAAAGAATGCTTATATGCAAGCATGACGCATTCCTTCACATCACTTTCTGCACTGCTCATTGCTTATCAATATTCTGCAGGTAATTCATCAATCTCGTCGCATCTGAATACCGGACCGTCTTTGCAGACGTATTTGGAACCGATATTGCAACGGCCGCATTTACCGATACCGCATTTCATACGAAGCTCCAGAGTTGTGTAAACCTGTTCTCTGGAGAAGCCCAGTTCTTCCAGTCCTGCAAGAACGAACTTGATCATGATCGGCGGTCCGCAGACAAGTGCTGTTTTGTTTGTATCGAATCCAATCTCTTTCAGATAAGAAGGAACGAATCCAACGTGTCCGTCCCAGCCTTCCTGTTCACGGTCGATTGTCAGATAAACATTAACTCCCTCTGCTTTCATCCAGACTTCCTGGATTTCTTTTAACTGTACCAGGTCATCTGCGGAACGGGAACCATAGAGGATATCTACTGTTCCGTAATCTGCACGGTTATCCAGTACATAGTTGATAACAGAACGAAGAGGTGCAAGTCCGATACCACCTGCGATAAACAGAAGGTTTTTACCTTTTAATTTATCTTCTACAGGGAAATGATTTCCGTATGGTCCACGGACTGTGATCTCATCTCCAACCTGAAGGCTGTGGAGATAATCGGTCAGTGCACCGCACTTCTTGATACTGAATTCCTGATATTCTTTATTTGTAGGTGAAGAAGTAATGGAAAACATACCTTCACTTACACCTGGTGCGCAGACCATTGCACACTGGCCAGGCATATGTTCAAAAAGTTTTCCTCCTTCAGGAGCGTTTACACGGAATGTTTTAACATCCGGTGTCTCCTGACGGATATCTGTGATCACACCAACCTTCGGGATCAGTGTGTCTAATGTGTAGTTTTTATGGCAGGTACATTCGCTCATTATTTTTCACCTCCCTGATTTTCAAAAGCTTTGATGACTTTTACGATATTTAAGGATGATGGGCATTTCTCAACGCAGCGGCCGCATCCTACACATGAGAACATTCCATTGTTGTTTACCGGATAGTAAACAAGTTTATGCATGAATCTCTGACGGAAACGCTGCATCTGGCTGTTACGGTTATTTCCGTGTGCCATCATTGTAAAGTCAGAGTACATACAGGAATCCCAGCAGCGGTAACGCTGTACGCCGTGTCCTGTGTCATAATCTTTGATATCATAGCACTGGCAGGTAGGGCATACAAATGTACAGGTACCACATGCCAGACATGGTTTATAAAGTTCTTCCCATACAGGAGAATTGAAACGATCCATGTAATCTTCCTGTCCCCATCCTTCCAGAGAAAGATTAGAGTACGGAAGCTTCTCTACGATTGCGCGGATCGCAGCTTTCTCTTCTTCTACTTTTGCTTCGTCAGCATCGTTGAGAAGTTCTGCAACTGCTTTTGTAAGGGCTTCCCCTTTCTCTGTAAGAGGTTTCCAGTAAAGCTCTCCCTCGATCATCCATGTTGCAACATCTGCAACAGGGTCTGCGCAGTCAATACCGAATGCTTTACAGAAACAGCTTTCTTCCGGCTCATGGCATGCAAGTGCTACAATCGTACCATGATCTCTTCTGGCTGCATAGAAAGTATCGATCGGATCACTTAAGAATACGTTATCCAGTACTTTTACACCCTGGATATCGCAGGCTTTCATTCCGAACACAACAAAGTTCTTTTCCTGTAATGCCTGTGGCTCAATGGAGATATTCTTCTCCTCTTTCTTACAGGTGTAGAGGTTTTCACTCTGTGGAAAAAAAGCATCTTTTGGTGATTTTACAGTTTTTAAAGTATCAAGACAAACTTCTGCATCTTCGCTCCATGCTTTGAAGTTTACCTGATCACTGACTTTGACCGGTAAATATAAATCCTGATCTGCGGCAATCTTCT
Organism: Blautia sp. Marseille-P2398; assembly: GCF_964240315.1. NCBI lineage: Bacteria > Bacillati > Bacillota > Clostridia > Lachnospirales > Lachnospiraceae > Blautia > Blautia sp. Marseille-P2398. Next base: position 99,802 of record NZ_CAXSTD010000003.1, on the reverse strand, counting down.
GGAATAATGCCTGCAGATTCTCTGCTGCTATCTTATACATACATTATCCCCTTTCTGCCACGATACTCGGCTCAACATCTTCAAATGTAAAGTTTGTAAGAGGTCCCTTGGATGTTGAATCCTCTCCTGCCTGATATTCACCATAGAATGTATCAATATCTTTGATAAATTTACGATTGAACAGGTGAAGCGGAATTCCCTGAGGACATACTCTGCTGCATTCGCCGCAGTCTGTACATCTTCCTGCCACATGGAATGCACGGATGATATGGAACATCTTCTCTTCGAAAGAGTCCACGTTTGCTTTCTGCGCACTGTCAAATTTATTGCTGTCGAATACACATTTACGGCAGCTGCATGCAGGACAGACATTACGGCAGGCATTGCAGCGGATACATTTGCTTAACTGGCTCTGGAAGAATGCAAATTTTTCTTCCGGGCTCATTGCTTCGATCTTCTCTACTTCTGCAAAACGATCTGCATCTTTTGTGTCTTTGGACTCACCGATAAGTTCATCATAAATCTTATGTTCTTTTCCTTTACATACGTGACATCTTTCAAGCATTGCATCTTTGTATGCACAGGTCTTCTCACCATAGATTGTCTGAATAGTCAGTGTTTCTGCCTCATCTGTGATCTCTGCACCGGAAATGCTTTCGATACCTTTGATTCCCTGTTTGCGGATTCTCTCGATATCCAGTTTTCCTTTACATCCAACACCAATGATATAAGCTTTCTCACGGTCTACACGATGCTCTTTAATCAGCTGATTAAAGCTGTATGTATCACATGGTTTTAAACATACCAGTGTCTTGCCTTCCAGTTTGGAAGCTTCGATCATATATTTGCTTAAGTTTGCACCGCAGAATCCGTTATATACAAAATCTTTCAGAGATTCTTCTGTTTCAAAGTAAGCCGGTTCCGGATTGTAAGGCAGATCTCCGGCTTTCCATCCCAGAACTCTTGCAACTGTACCGTCAGCAAGCAGTTCTTTTGCACGATTTATCAGCTCCTGCATCTTAAATCCTCCAATCTTACGTTCTTACCGAGTGAATGGATCTTCTCTACAAACTCATTCATTGTCTGGGAGAATTTCACACCTTCAGCAGCGGAAACCCATTCTACTCGTGTTCTTCCGTTTTCCACACCGATGTAGTCGAGCATGGAGAAAAGAAGTGTCATACGTCTTCTTGCATAGTAGTTACCTGTGCTGTAATGACAGTCTCCAGGATGACATCCACACATGATCACACCGTCAGCACCTTTCTCAAAAGCACGGAGGATGAACATTGGATTGACACGGCAGGAACATGGAACACGGATGATCTTTACGTCAGCCGGGTAAGAAAGACGGCTGCTTCCTGCAAGGTCTGCACCTGCGTAACTACACCAGTTACAGCAGAATGCTACAATCTTAGGTCTGAATTCTTCGTTTGTTTCTATCGACATATTGCATCTACCTCCGCGATAATCTGTCTGTTGGAAAAGCCCTGCAGATCCATAGCACCAGACGGGCAGGCTACTGTACAAGCGCCACATCCCTGGCAAAGTGCTGTATTTACAACGGCTACTCTTCTTGTTTCACGGATACCGTGGTCATTTACCTGTTTATCCTCATAGGAAATTGCTCCATATGGGCAGACATTTGCACATGTAGAACATCCGTTACATAACAGTTCATCGGATTTTGCTGTACATGGGTTGGTTGTCAGTTTATCTTTGGCAAGAAGGCCGATTGCCTTAACTGCTGCTGCGCCAGCCTGTGCAACTGTCTCCGGAATATCTTTCGGTCCCTGGCATACACCGGAAAGGAAGATCCCTGCTGTAGGAGATTCTACAGGACGGAGTTTTGCATGGGCTTCTGTGAGGAAGTTGTTTGTATCAATACTTGCTGTAAGCATAGTAGCGATCTTACGAACATCCGGGTTCGGTTCAATGGCTGTTGCAAGAACGACCATATCTGCTTTCTTAAGGATTTGTTTGTTGTCAATCAGGTCAGATCCCTGTACAAGAAGGCTTCCGTCCGGCTGTGGAATAACTTTTCCTACCTGGCCTTTGATGTAGTTTACGCCGTACTGTTCTACGGCTCTTCTGTAGAACTCATCGAAGTTCTTACCGGGTGTACGCACATCAATATAGAAGACTGTTACATTTGTATCCGGATATTTATCACGGATCAGCATTGCATGTTTTGCTGTGTACATACAGCAGATTTTGGAACAGTATGGCTTTCCTCTGTCATCAGAACATCTGCTTCCCACACACTGGATAAATACCAGCTCTTTCGGAGCCTTTCCGTCGGAAAGACGCTCTAAGTGTCCTTTTGTAGGACCTGCTGCGTTCATGATACGTTCCAGTTCCAGGGATGTGATAACATCTTTACTCTGGCTGTACGCATATTCATCATATTTGTCAAGTTTGATGGTATCAAAACCTGTAGCAACTACGATTGCACCGTATTTCTGTGTTACGATCTCATCCTGCTGATCGTAATCAATGGCTCCTGCCTGACATACTTTGGAGCAGACACCACATTTTCCTGTTTTAAATTTCAGACAGTTCTCACGGTCGATAACCGGAACATTCGGGATTGCCTGTGCAAATGGAGTGTAAATAGCAGTTCTGTTATTTAATCCTCTGTTAAATTCGTTCGGAATCTTCTTGGACGGACATTTTTCCTGGCAGACACCGCAGCCTGTACATTTGTCCATATTTACACTTCTTGCTTTCTTTCTGATATCAACGGTGAAATCACCTACGAAACCGCTGACATGTTCTACTTCACTGTATGTATAGATATTGATCTTCTCATGTGCTGCTGCCTCTACCATCTTAGGTGTGAGGATACATGCAGAACAGTCAAGTGTCGGGAATGTTTTATCAAGCTGTGACATTCTTCCACCGATACTTGGAGTCTTCTCTACGATATCTACTTCATATCCTGCATCTGCGATATCCAGGGCTGTCTGGATTCCGGCAATACCGCCGCCGATGATCAGGGCTCTCTTTGTAACACGGCTCTCTCCTGGCTGAAGAGGTGTGTTTAAGTTTACTTTTGCGATTGCTGCCCTGGCAAGGATCACGGCCTTCTTTGTAGCCTCTTCCATATCCTTGTGGATCCAGGAACAATGCTCACGGATATTTGCAATCTCCACCATGTATGGATTCAGGCCAGCTCTTTCAGCTGCTTTTCTGAATGTTGCCTCATGCATACGTGGAGAGCATGAACAGACAACAACGCCTGTCAGGTTTTTCTCTTTAATGGCTTCCTGAATTTTAGCCTGGCCTGCTTCTGAGCACATGTACTGGTAGTCTTCTGCATGAACGACACCCGGCTCTTTGGCAGCTAATTCAACAACTTTTTTTACATCTACCGTAGCGGCGATATTACTTCCGCAATGACAGACAAATACACCAATTCTCTGCACGCTGGCTTACCTCCTGTATCTTCTGAATGCACTTACCAGAAGCTGCTGTGGCAGTTCCGGATCAAGAAGCTGTGGTATCTCATCTGCTTTCAGATAATCGCCGCCTTTTTCACGGACAACTAACTGTCTTGCTGCATCGATGATCTTTCCCGGTTTTACATCTCTTGGACAACGCTCTACACAGGCGAAGCAGGAAAGGCATTTCCAGAGAGACTTTGAATTGACAAGTGCTTCGATATCTTCATTTACAACATAGGATACAAACTGATGTGGCTTGATATCCATTTCATTGAAAGATGGGCAGGTAGCAGAACATTTTCCACATTTCATACATTTCAGCGGATTGGTTCCAGAGATCTCTTTGATCTTTTCTGCTGCTGAATGCTGGTTTCTCATTTTGCCACCTCCTCTTTTACTCCGAGGGCTTCTGCAAGGAGCTCTGTGAAATAATATACAGGCAGTTCGCTGGAAGCGTTTTTATTTAAATTATATTTACACAATGGACAGGCTGTGATCAGCATATCTGCGCCAAAGCCTTTCGCACTGTCTTCGATTTTCTGACACATGTTCTGAGACATATCTTTTTCTTTCAGAGAAATGTAACCGCCGCAGCATTCATTTCTGTATGGATAGATTACCGGTTCTGCCCCAAGTGCACGGATGAAATCTTCCATGATTGTCGGATTCTCCGGATCATCAAAAGCCATGATCTTGCCCGGACGTAATAAGAGACATCCGTAATAGGCTCCGATTTTCTTTCCTGTAAGCGGGTTTACTACCTTCTCTTTCAGCTTGTCGAAACCGACTTTGTCGCGAAGTACTTCCAGATAATGGAGCACTGTTGTCTCGCCTTCATAAGGCTCATCAAGCTGCATGTAATTATTTGCTCTGGTGCGGATATCCTCCACATTTTTCATATCATCATTGACACGTTTGATCACGTGATGACAGGCAGAGCAGATTGTTACCAGATCCTGGCCCTTTTCTTTGGCCTGATTAAGAGCACGTACAGAAGAAAGCTTCGTAGCAATTTCGTCAGTTCCCAGCGGATAAACACCTCCGCAGCACTGCCAGTCTTCGATCTCTTCCAGTTCAAACCCAAGTGCTCTGGCGCTGGCTCTGGCATATTCGTCCAGATCTTTCGCCTTGTTTCTCAGGGTACAACCCGGATAATAACTGTACTTCATACTTAACATTATCCTTTCTTAGTTGTTCAGATAAATTCATGTTGCTCAAATAATGATATCAGGGTCCAAAAGCAATTTGCCCCGATATATAGCGCCCGTAAATAACAGTCGCTAGTCCTTGTCTTTTTTTTAACAATATATGGACAAAAATATAAATCAAGTCTAATACAATTACTTTTTATATCTTTGTTGAGACATAGAAAATAAAAGAGTTCGCACACCCTTCCTCCGCAATTAAAGGAGTGTATCAGCTCGATTTCCGAAAAATATTATATCATATTGACAACATTTTAACAAGAGGTTTTTGATAATTTTTTTATCACGCATCATTGCTCAATTCTTCTGATCTAAATTAATCTTTTTCAGGCAGATAAAATCTTCCGCTTTTCTATTTACTCACAATCATAGTATCTTTCAAAAAATTAATATAAATATTATTTATATATTTTTTTGCTTTTGATATATGTAAGCCAAAATTCGTCTGTTTCCGCTTACAGTACAGAATTTTGGCTAATAATTAAAAAGGAGTAAACAGTAATATGGATTCAGAAGAACAGGCTGTACCTGTACTTCTGAATGTTTTGTCTGATATATTATTAATTAAGGTCAATCTGAGCAATAATTTCTTTCAGTGCATCTGCACTCTTCTTAAGCTGTTCGATCTCAGCTTTTGTCATTCTCATTGGAACTTTGCCCTGTACACCATTTGGTCCTACCAGAGTTAATGTACTCAGGCATACATCATCGATTCCGTACTCTCCATGCATCATAGTAGATACTGTAGAGATAGACTCTGAAGAAGATACAAGAAGGCTGCAAAGTTTGCATACAGAAGAGGATACTGCATAGAAAGTTGCACCTTTCTTGGAAATGATCTCACCGCCAGATTTCTGTACATACTGAAGCATTGCTTCTTTATCAATCGGTTCAATATCCTTACCGAGTTTCTTCTCAAGGTCGTAATATTCATCCACACTTACACCTGAAATATAGGCACCAGACCACGGAATAAAGGATGTATCTCCATGCTCACCGAATACATAGGCATGGATATTACTCTGTGCAATCTGGAAATGTTCGGATAATCCGCAGCGCAGACGTGCAGAGTCAAGAATTGTACCGGAACCAAGGATCTGGTTTTCTGGAAGTCCGGAAATCTTTGTAAATACATAAGTCATGATATCAACCGGATTGCTTACGATCAGATAAAGGGCATTTGGAGCTGCCTTTACGATCTCTGGTGTGATAGATTTGAGGATATTTACATTTGTCTGTGTAAGTTCAAGTCTTGTCTGTCCTGGTTTACGGGCAATACCGGATGTGATGATAACGATGTCAGAATCCCTAGCATCTTCGTAGTCTCCGGCAATGATGGAAATAGGATCTCTGAAGCAGGTTCCCTGGATAATATCCAGAACTTCACCTTCTGCTTTCTTTTTGTTGATATCGATCAGAACAATTTCAGATGCGATATCCTGGCTTGATAAAGTGTACGCGATGGTAGATCCGACGCTGCCGGCTCCAATGATAGTAATTTTACTGCTCATAATCTTAATACTCCTTTTCTCCTAACAAAATTGACGTCTTAATGATAACACATTGTCAAAAAATTGACAAGAGCTTTTGTACAGAAATCTGAACAATTTTTTCGTTTAAATATTTGTTTGGAAGCATAAAATTGTTTGTTAGTTTGATATAATTTTCACATTTTCCTATTGGAGTAGATACTTGCACGAACAAATCCCCAACCACTGCTTATTGCTTTTTGCAATTTAAACAGTGGTTGGGGATTTCCCTGATTTTTGATTCGGTTAAGTACAGTATCTGAAAGCTTTATCTGTCAGAATACGTGCAAAGATTAGCCCTAATGGCAACGCTGCAATGATAAGGATCGCAGACGCAAACCAGGATGCAGCTACTGATAATGACATAATACCAAGATTATAAAATCCTCTGTATAAATATAATCCCGGAACCATGATAACGATTGAGGGAACTGTTACAGATATCCTTGGATATCCGACTTTATTCTTCAGCAGGGACGCCAGAAGTCCCGCAGTAAGTGCACCAATAAATGCGGCTGCAGCAGGAGGAATATTTGCAAGGTCTACCAGTTCCAGTCTCAGAGTATTGGCAGCTGCTCCTATCCCGGCTGCTGCGACTGCCAGACGAACCGGGCTGTTAAACATGATAGAGAATCCAAACACTCCGCAGAAACTTGCAAGAAGCCTGAATAAGATCCACTGCTCTGTTGACAGTGAAAATTTTATAAAATCTACAGGTTTCAAATGCAGGATCAGTGCCATGATCCATGCTGACATAGTAGCTACCAGAATAACGATCAAAGCATAAGTCAGACGTTCTATTCCTGAACGCATATCCAGTTTTGCAAGGTCAATACCACTGGTAATAAACGGAAATCCCGGTATGATAAAGAGCATTGCACAGATATATCCCGCTTCGTGCTGAACAGAAATACCAAATAATATTTCTCCAAGTTTGAGCAGACCTGCATATGCAAAACATGCCAGAGATACAGAAGACACAATACATAAGAACAATGTAAAATGGTGTTTGGTCAGTTTGCAGCGGAGATAATTTCCAATTCCTGCCCCGACAAATGCACAGAACATCTCGATCGGACCGCCCCCAAGAAGGAATGTAAATCCGCAGCATGCGATCGCTGCAGCAAGTCCCAGTGCAGGCGGGGAATATAGACCATGTGTTTTTTCAATATTGTCAAGAAATGTATGCAGCTGTTCTCCTGACATATGTTTTCCTTCTTTTTCAAAGTTTCGGATAAAGTGTTCCAGACGATTTAACTTCAAAGTATTTACGCCTGTATTAGTCAGGCACAACGACTGGGTAAAACCATTTTCTCCGTCATAACATGTATATTCAATGGACATCAGACCAATATCCGCCGTACACGTAATGCCAAGTGCTTCTGCCAGTGTATTCATGGAACTTCTCACTCTCCATGCTCCGGTACCGCATGAGAGAAACATAATCCCCACACGTCCGATAACGGATGCTTTCTCTGCGATGCTGGAATCTACAACTGGTACATTTTCCCCATTTTCATCTGTATACTCATGCCAGGCAACATCCATATGGTTCTTTTTAATCACTTCCTGCGGCATTTTTCTCACTTCCTCATTCTATATTGTCAATCGGATAAAATCATCCGCTTTGCTACTTGCTTGATTTGTTAAAGCTGCAGACTGTCATTTCCTGCTTTCTCCATCATTTTCTCTCTGCATGCCAGTACGATTCCGTCAATCTCGTCTAAATGCTGCAGCATTTTTTTCTCAAATTCATGGATAGGAAGAAGAATTCCAATTTCATCATAGGGTTTATCCGGATTCTCTTTCTTCAGACCTGTTTCCTGTCCGTAGTATACCATGGCTCTTGGGGCTTCTTCCTGAATCTTCTGGAAAGCATCCCATACAACGGCATATGCCTGTGCTTCTGTCAGACCCAGTTTACAGGTGTCGGGAAGTGCATAAAGAGCCAGGACACCACGTTTACGGTTATCTTTTTCTTCTGTAATGTTCAGACCTTCTGTATAGGTACGGACAAGATCATAACCATCTGCAAGATACAGTGCAGATCTGGGGGCACATTCATGATGTTCATATGTTTCCTTGAATTTTGCATATTCTCTGGCTGAAACCTTTTCCCCGGGAAGAAGTTCTCCGGCTGCATCTGTAAGGAGCACCGGGTTCTCTCCTGCTTTTCCGTGGAATTTCTTCGGGATCAGATAAGCCTCCCTTAACAGGTCAAACATACTTCTGCCGCATAATTCCAACAGCAGTGCACTGATATCACCGTTCTGGTACGCATGAAACAATACCTGCAGGAAATGATCTCTGTCATTATCTGTCAGACGATGGTCGTCATCTATATGGTCATAAAAAACTCCGCTTAATCGTCCGGATGCTTCCGGCGAAGCCAAAATTTTAGAAAAAATTGTTTCTACTGCTTCTTCTCTTGGCAAAACTGTACTCATAATTAACTTCCCCTTTCCAATCGAGTCAGATTCTTTTTTCGGTTTTCATTATAGTCTTGCTTTTAGTAATGTCAACATAAAAAGAGGGAATTTTCTGATATCAATTTTACATAGATGCAAGCTAAAAATTATATAAAAAAGACATTCCATCCACTGGGGTAGAATGTCTTTTCTCATAACTTATATGATTCTTTTGAAGTTACGTTCTATATACACAGTGGAAACCATTTTTCGATTACACACTGATGTACTTTTTCTTTTTTATCGTAGTTGATCCCCACCAGCAAAATATCTCCTGTATACTGCTGTAATGACTCTGGATATTTTCGTTCTTTTATCTGATTCAGAACAGTTTCTGCGTCTTTGTTCCATTTCAGTTCGACGAGTAATGCAGGATAATAGTCTCTGTACAGTGGTTTGGGGATGAAGACAAAATCTGCGAAGCCTCTTCCTGTCGAGAGTTCCCGGATTGGCTTAAAATAGTATTTTATTGCACTTAAGTAGGCAATGCTGAGTACGCTGCTCAGGGAATTCTCGTTATTGTACTGAATCACTGATGTGTATTCTGCATGGATTTTCTCTATCTGTTCAGCAACTGTTTCTGCATCCATTTCCCAGGTGGCTTCCAGTAGTTTCTCAGATTCCTGCTGGAATTCGATCAGTTCATTCCATTTATTTCGTTTGGTTGCGGCACGAAATTCCTGACGGATTTCTTCATTAGGAATGTAAGCTCTCTGGGTTCTCTGGTCGTAGGCAAGGTAACCCAGGTGGATCAGCAGAGTCAATACATCATCTTTGTCTGCGAAGCTGACCATATCATTCTGAAATTCATTGACATTTACTTCTACAGAGGAACCGGACAGCATTTCTATGATGGATGTCCGCAGACCATCAAAATCCATGTTGATCAGTGGCAGGATTGACAGATAGGTTCCTGTCTGTGACCAGTAGCTCTGGAATGTCCGCATAATTGTCAGATTTACTAACGCATTTGGATTATATACATGGTAATCTCCAAGACGGTAACCATCGTACCACCGCCTCACTTCTGCAAAATCTATCTCATATTTTTCACACAAATCGATTACTTCATCTTCATTAAAACCGATATATGGTGTCAATGGGCCGGCATTAAGCATTGTAAACTGGGTGAAATTATTTAAGGCAGACTGGGTTTTTAATTTCTTTATCGGTAAAATTCCGGTCAGATATGCAAGTGCGATATATTTTGATGCCTCAATTCCTTTAAACATGTTTCTGAGAAAGTCAATATACATTTCCTGTGCTGCCTGATTATGGGCTTCATCACGAATCAGAACATCCCATTCATCAATGATTACAATAAACTGTTTTCCTAATACAGTATTAATGCGTGCCATTGCTCCATATATAGTGCTGTTTTCCACCAGATTGACTTCAGGATAAGTCTCTCTTAATTCGGAAACAACGATATTCGTGATATATGAAATTAAATTCTCACTGGAACCTGCTGATATACAGCACCATTGTACATCAAAATGAATGACATCATATTTATTTAAATGTTCGTAAAAATCCGGACATTTGCTGATTTCCAGTCCTGAAAACATTTTTTCAGTGTCGCATCCTTTACTGTAATATGCAGTCAGCATATCTACAGTAACAGATTTCCCGAATCTGCGCGGACGACTGTTACATATAAACCTGGCATTTGTGCCCAATACTTTATTTGTATATTCCAATAATCCCGTTTTGTCTATATATACTTCTGAATTGACTGCACACTGAAATGCTGCAGCATTCGGATTTACAAACATACCCATTATCTCACCCTCCCTCTTTATTATTGATAGCTTTTCTGTCTTCTTATACAGCATCTTATAACCTCCTTAATAAATATGTTCAGGAGTTCCTGTCTTTTAGAAAACTCCTGCTAGAAATAAATAGTGAAAATTAAAGCATGACTTTTCTGAAAGAACAGATTCATGATCTGTATATGAATTGAGATTTGGCTGTAACTGTCGAAAATACCAGGCAATTACATAGATTTAGATAATTAGAAAATATGCTTTTGTTTATCATAGCATACCGGAACTTATTGGGCAAGAGACAAAAAAGAATCCAACGCATAAACCTATATGTTTTATGCATCAGACTCTTTTCATTTTTGATAATTATCCTGTCAGGAAAATATAATTATTTTCCACAGCAGTTTTTATATTTCTTTCCACTTCCGCCAGGAGACCGCCATCGGTGGTCTTTCCTATAAATTAAAAAACTCGCGTATTGCGTAAAATCTTACCCGTAAAAGAATGTTTGCTGTATAGCATGGGAAGTTTAGTACCTGATACGGTTACAGATGAGTATATCTTGTCTGTAAAGGATGCTGTCAACCACCCTATGATGTAGCACCACTTTAGGTAGCAATACCTATTGGGGATAAAAGGTCGAAGGCGTAAACCGTTACTACGACTGGGCAGTTACAAGCCCATTGCCTTTAGGTAATGGGTAGTTGACAGTTATACAATAGTAAGTCACAAACTCACATATGAAACATATACTAATATCGAGAACTGCAATCTATTATTGTCAGATTCCACAACAACTGCCGGAATGTCCTGTAAAATTACAGTCTGCCAGGCAGACTGTCTAGTCTGACGATATAAGATTTTTCCAGAGGTGATACTTTTCTATGCTGTTTAGTCATCATACCTCAGATGATCCGGAATTATCCGGTACATCCTGTTGTAACAATAACAATCGCTGCAGCTGTGACTGTCAGGGACCTCAGGGGCCGCGCGGTTGTCCTGGTCCTACCGGACCCAGAGGCTGTCCCGGTCCCGTTGGTCCAATGGGACCTCAGGGCCCCCAGGGTGAACCCGGACTTCAAGGCTACCCAGGTCCTGTCGGACCTGTTGGAGCCACTGGCGCTACCGGACCTGTCGGAGCTACCGGAGCCACTGGCGCTGCCGGACCTTCCGGAGCTATCGGACCTACTGGCCCTGCCGGGCCTATCGGACCTACTGGTGCTGCCGGACCTACTGGTGCCACTGGTGCTACCGGACCTGCCGGTACTGTAGCTCCGGCAGCGGCCGTAGCAGATGCCACAGGTCAGACAGATATTGTAACCCAGTTTAATCAGCTTCTCGCAAATCTCCGCGCAGCCGGACTTCTTGCAACTTAAACCTCAGGAGGGGCAAATGCTCCTCCTGATTTTCTCAAAAGGTGCTTTAAATTGTCTTCCATGATTTCTCTCAGCCTTTGTATGATTGTAAAAAATGAAGAAAAAGTATTGCCGCGTATCCTGAAACCCATGAAAGAAATTGTAGACAAAATTCTTATCTGTGATACCGGTTCTACAGACAGGACCAAAGAAATTATCAGAGAATTTACAGCAGAAGTTTATGATTTTCCATGGAAAAATGATTTTTCTGCTGCCCGGAATTTTATTTCGGAAAAAGTCAGTACTGATTACTGGATGTGGCTGGATGCAGACGACATGATCACTCAGGAAAATCTGTACAGACTAAAACAATTAAAAGAAACACTGAGTCCGAACACAGATATGGTTATGATGGATTATGTCACAGATTTCGATGAATGGAATCATGCTGCATTCTCCTGTTACAGAGAACGCATCTTAAAAACTTCCCGAAATTTCAGATGGCGTGGAAGAGTTCATGAATCCATCATTCCCACCGGGAACATCCTTTATTCTCCCATACAGATTGAACATCGCAAAATAAAACCCCGCTCTTCCTTTCGAAATCTGCACATCTATCAACAGATGATCGAAGAAGGAGAGACTCTGGAACCCAGAGACTTATTTTATTATGGCCGGGAACTTTTTTACCATAAGCAATACGAGTATGCCATTTGTGTTTTGAAAAAATTTCTGAAAGAGCCAGACGGCTGGATTGAAAACAGACTGGACAGTTGTCTGGTTCTCTCCTATTGTTATCAGGCATCAGGCAATGACCAGCATGCTCTTGAGATACTGTTTCACAGTTTCATGTCAGATATTCCAAGAGCCGAAATATGCTGTGAGATTGGGAAAATATTTTTTATGAAACAGAACTTTTCCATGGCAGCTCACTGGTATCATCAGGCACTTCTTGCACCGGACAACAACCAAAACGGAGGATTCTATATTCCGGACTGCCATAATTTCATACCATTTCTGCAATTATGTGTATGTCTGGACAAATCCGGAATGCACAAAGAAGCTTTTGAATTTCACCGGAAAGCCAGAACACTGAAACCGGAACATCCTTCTGTTATTCAAAATCAGATCTATTTTCATGAGATTCTGGGATTTTGAAAAAAAATGCCACAGACCGTATTAGTCCTTTACAGTCTGTGGCATTACGCTACATATTATATTGTTTTCGTTACTGGTGAACCGGCACTATTCCACAGTTACACTCTTAGCCAGATTTCTCGGCTTATCTACATCCAGGCCTTTGGCTACGCTGACATAGTAGCCAAGCAGCTGCAAAGGAATAACTGCCAGTGAAGTTGCAAAGTGTGGATCTGTTTTCGGAATATAAACTGTGAAATCTGCAGTATCTTCTACATTATAATGTCCATATGTGGTGAGTCCCATCAGGTATGCACCGCGGCTCTTACATTCTACCATATTGGAGACTGTTTTCTCATAGAGATGATTCTGCGTGAGAATACCGATCACAAGAGTTCCGTCCTCAATCAGAGAGATTGTGCCATGTTTCAGTTCTCCGGCCGCATAAGCTTCTGTGTGTACATAACTGACTTCTTTCATCTTAAGGCTGCCTTCCATACTGATGGCATAGTCAATACCACGCCCGATAAAGAAAGCATCCCTGGCATTTGCCTGCTTAGCCGCAAACCACTGGATACGCTCTTTGTCATCTTCAATGATCTTGGCAATCTTATCCGGAAGTGTTTTCAGCTCTGCAATCAGCTCCTGATATTTTTCTTCTGTAATCTGTTCTCTGACTTTTCCAAACTGCACTGCCAGTGCATAGGAGGCAATCAGCTGAGTACTGTATGCCTTGGTAGTTGCTACAGAAATTTCCGGTCCCGCCAGAGTGTAAAAAACATTATCCGCTTCTCTGGCAATGGAAGAACCTACCACATTGACAATTCCCAGTGTACGGATACCTCTCTGTTTCGCCTCACGAAGTGCCGCAAGGCTGTCTGCTGTTTCCCCTGACTGGCTGACAATGACCACAAGACCTTCCGGATCTAAAATCGGATTTCTGTATCGGAATTCCGATGCCAGTTCCACACGTACCGGAATCCTTGTCAGATCTTCAATCACATACTGGGCTGCCATTCCCACATGGTAAGCAGAGCCACAGGCTACAATATAGATCTGGCTGATCTTTTTGATCTCCTCATCTGTAAGACCTACTTCTGAGAGATCAATACGATCATCTTTGAGTACAGAATTCAAAGTATCCCGAACTGCTTTCGGCTGTTCATGAATTTCTTTTATCATGAAATGTTCAAATCCCGCTTTCTCCGCCGCTTCTGCATCCCATTCAATTGTTTTCGGCTCTTTCTGGATCTCATCACCATCCAGATTGTAGAACGTGATCTCCCCTTTTCTGATACGAGCCATCTCCAGATTTCCAATATAATATACATTTCTGGTGTATTTTAAAATTGCAGGAACATCGGATGCAATGTAAGATTCACCGTTCTCCACCCCAAGGATCATCGGGCTGTCTTTTCTTGCCACATAAATCTCTCCCGGGTAGTCTTTAAACATGATCACAAGAGCATAGGAACCGCGGATACGGACCATTGCATGGTTAATGGCATCTACCGGTGTTCCGAGATATTTCTTATAATAATAATCTACAAGTTTAACTGCTACTTCAGTGTCTGTAGATGAATAAAACTCATAGCCATTGCGGATCAGTTTGTCTTTCAGTTCCTGATAATTCTCAATGATTCCATTATGAACTGCTACTACGTTACCGTCATCACTCATATGGGGATGCGCATTTGTCTCAGATGGTTCTCCATGTGTCGCCCAACGGGTATGTCCGATACCACATGTTCCAGGTACAGATTCTCCATTATTAGTTTTATCTGCAAGAACTTTCAGTCTGCCTTTCGCTTTAATAACCTCTGTATCACCTTCGCCGTCGCGAACTGCAAGTCCCGCTGAATCATAACCTCTGTATTCAAGTCTGGACAGACCATATAATAATATAGGTGCTGCCTGATGATTACCTGTAAATCCAACAATTCCACACATTTATATTTATTCCTCCCATATTTTCCAGATATTTACAGCATTATAAAAATACTGCTTTATTATATTATAAGAGCATTATGGAGTAATTTCTTATAATATAATAAAATTTCAGGGGTTCTCTCTGTCATATCGTGTCTCATTGTATCATGATGTTCCACATATGGCAAGAAAATCCCCTGAAACTGTGTACTCTGTTTTTACGAAAGTACTTTCATCATTGTTTTATCCACGTTATCCTTTGTGTCTTTTTCTGATTACCGATTTCATTTTACTTTCTGCTTCTTTACTGTTGACCAGCCGCTGTATATCTTTCTTCCATTCTCATCATATCTGTATGAACGGATTCTGTAATAATATATATGTCCTTTTTTCAGTTTTGCATTTGTGTATTTTGTAGTTGAACCGGATTTAATTACCGCTGCTCTTATGTATGGATTAGTGGTTCCTGCCCGGCGATAGATCTCATATCCATCTGCACTCTTTGCCTTTTTCCATGTAATCACAAGTTTTCCGGCAGTCCTGTTTGATATACCTGTAATTGAAGTTTTTGCCGGTTTTGCAGTCAGATCATCAGCAGAATACGTTTCCTGCGTCATATAAAGAATGGAATTTTTTCCAGTTCCATATAAGCTCTTTGCTTCTTTGTCATATGCAAAATATATATTCGCACTGTCTGTCGCATATGTATAGCCCCGGGAAATACTTCCTGAAATCGGAGTATCCAGAAACAGACCTCCGTCTTCTCCAACTGTTCCTTCATCGCTGTTTGTGATATCTGCCATATAATATTTACCGTTATTTGCCACAATATTCCACATATGAGGACCTTCACCTGTACCGCCATTCATCATACCGGTCACTGTATAGCAGGTAATGTCACTGAGATCGCACAGATACTGAAATGCCTTGGAATAACCTTCACAGACCACATTAGTACTGTCATCTCCGTCAAAAACATAGATTAACTGCCATGGATCTCCGTATTCATCATCCTCCGTCACATCATCATTGTAGGAAGTCAGGTAACAGATCATTTCTTTATATCCGTACAGCTTTTCTGTCTCTGTATAACCCTGAAATTCTTTTACGATCATTCTGGCATTTTCTGCTGCACTTTTTGCAAGCTGTACAATCCCTGCATTTACTTTATATTTACCGGAAGCATAACTGCTGATCACCGGCATAGATATGGAAAGATTTTCAATTTTTACAGTTGTTTTGTTTCCTGTTGCCTTTGTGCTGTAACCATACTGCCAGGTAGTAGCTGCAGTCTTTTCGTACCAGTACAATTCATATGGACAATCTACAGCCAGGCAATCGATAATCTTTGAAATATCCAGTTCATTAAGGTGTGCGGCTACTTCTCTTTTGAGCGCATTACCGCTTGCTGTTGTCTGCCAGGTCAGTCCCAGATCTGAACTGACTTTAAACCTGGTAGAACCACCTTTCGATGCCACTGCGCTGATTTTACTCTTAAGTTCCTCATATAAGGTCTGCTGCTGTCCATTCAGTACATCCTCACCCAGAGAAGCTGCTGGCTGTGTGTCCGGATCCTGTCCGTACAGAATGTCATTCAGATATTTCTCCAGAAGCTGTCTGTTATCCACAGCACCGTTTTCGTCCGGAATTACAGCCTCTGCAAAGACTTCTTCGTCTGAATCTGCTTCATTTGAACCTGCTTTGTCCGAAATGCTATCCTCTGTATCTGATGCAAACTCCGCATTATCCGCAGTTTCCTGTTGTACATCAAATTCTGTTGCATCATCTGAATTAAATTCAGAAACTGTACCATCTGTGAAATCTGCTGCTGTTACAGGTGTTACCGTAATTCCTGCTGCCAGAACCAGGCTCATTCCCAGACTTATGAAATTTTTCTTTCTGTACATAACGCATTTTCTCCTTATCTGTCGTAAATATAGTATATTACTACAATACTTTATTTCGACAGATAAAACAAGATTTTTTTATAATCCTTGTTCTCCCGCCAGATAGCACAGGTCTGCAAGACGTTCATATTTTGTCTGCATACACGCAATATAGTCATCCAGAAATCTTTTTACACGATACGGGATATCTAAGCGCTCATATCGGTTCTCAAATTCCGTCAGGTCACTGTTATCCTGCCTGATATACTCATCTGCTGCACTGATTTCCGCTTTCAGAGCAGAAAGTTTCTCCTCGTAACGACCTGTTAATTCCATTTCGCACAATTCATTCATTTTGTTCATCTTATTCTTTTCTCCCTATTATTATTTTTACATTTGTGGTAACCTTGTTACCTGTGTGTGTTGTTTTGTTATATGTTGATTTGTTGTGTTATGTGTGTTATGTACCCGATGTGTGCAGATCGGTACATACCGTTTTCTGTCTTATTACAACTATAATTGTAATTTTGTTTAAAGAAAATGTCAATTTATTTCGTCCGACATCTTATGATATGATTCGACATTTATCTGAAAATATAACAACAAAAAAACTGCTGTTCCTCACGATCACTGTAGGAACAACAGTTTTTTTCATCATTTTTTATGTTCGGCGGATAATCCTGTTCAATTTCACAAAATCTATTACCGCCTGTTTTCCGATCTTACAGATTTTCTTCATGTTAATGGAATTCACCCCGCCCTGACGAGGTCTGAATGTGACAGGAAGAAATTTGATGCTGCATCCCTTCTTCTTATAAATAACAGCCAGAAGTACATTGGAAAGATTAAAATCCTTCGGGATCAGATGTATGTACCTGGCCATCGTCTCTGCTTTCATCAAACGGTACGGAGTGTTGGCATCTGTCAGATTTACCCCAAAACAGATACGGATAACCAGTTTCAGAGTTTTTGTTACAAAAACACGTGATATTCCATCCTGTCTGTCTTTTCTCCAGCCGATGACCATATCATATTTCTGTCTTCGTTTCCAGAACGGTTCAAATTCTTCCGGCAGTGTCTGGCCGTCTGAATCTGTCTGGAAAATGTAATCTGCACCATTTTTGAGTGCATACTTATAGCCATAAAGCACAGTTGCACCATGACCGCCGTTTGGTTTTGTTATCGGAATCAGCAGAGGGCGTGTCTTTGTACACTGTTTCAGTTTTTCATATGTAGAATCTTTGCTCCCGTCATCAATGACAATCAGACGTGACTGACCGTTTCCGTTATGCTTCTCTATAACAGGATACCAGTCATTAATGACCTGTTCAATGTTATCCTGCTCATTGTATGCCGGGATAACAATGTATAACTTATCCATATTTCTCTCCTTTGGATGATTGATGGTATCCATTATAGCATACATATACATGAAATAATAATATTATTTCGAAAACGATGTACTATAGCTGTTACTGTTCACTGCTAATATCCCGCGAGGTGTTTTTTGTGAGCGAAGGTCACAGAAAACCCGAGACATACTGCGCGAATTTATGCGATTAGCATAAATTCTGTGCATCGCGAAGCGTGTTGCTGGGAACGGAGTGAACAGTAACCTATAGCTCTGCCAGTATTCCCAGCTCCCGCGCAAGGCGAAGCAGTTCCCTGTTTGCGGCATTCACTGTTCCGAAGTCTTTCAGAGGACAGATAACTTTCTGACATTTTTTCATCAATTCCACAGCCTTATCATAAGATTCCTGTGAAATACTTTCGAAAGGTTTCTCTGTAATCACCTGGTCTGCAAGTGCACCGGCTACCTGACAGTCTACATCATTCGTGTGAAGCACTCCTGCCGCAAACGGAATTCCCTGTCTCTGCAGTTTTCGATAATACGGAATTCCGCTTCCATTACCGCCAATTACAAACACCTGAGGTTCACCTCTGGGCGGATCCATCTCCACACATCCAAAAGCAGCATTATAGCTTCCTCTGGTAATTCCATACAACTTCCGAATATACTCAGAAGTAAAGATTTCTTCCGGAGCACCATATTTTTCTATATATTCTCCATGTACACAGATAACTTTATCAGATATTTTCTGTGCAAGGTCCAACTCATGCAGCGACATGATCACTGTAAGCTGATGATCCAGCACCATCTGTTTCAAAATGGTAAGAAGTTCCAGCTTATGACGGATATCCAGAAAAGAAGTCGGCTCATCCAGTACAATGATCTCCGGCTCCTGACAGATAGCCCGGGCAAGAAGGATTCGTTGTCTCTGACCATCACTGATGGCTGTAAAATCCCTGTCTTTTAAATCCCATGCATGGACGGTTTCCATTGATTTCTTTACCTTTGTCTTATCCTCTGCGGAGAGTATTCCCAAAGTTCCTGTATAAGGATAACGCCCTGTGGCTACAATGTCTTCGCAGGTCATCAGTTCCGGACGCATACGCTCTGTGAGCACGACTGCCAGTTTCTGAGAGACCTCTTTATTGGTCATCTTTGCCATTTTCTCTTTATCCAGATAAACAGTACCGCTGATCGTGGCAAGCTGTCTGGTGATGCTTTTAAGAATAGTGGATTTTCCGGCACCGTTAGGACCGATGAGAGTGAGGATTTCTCCCTTTTTCAGCTGAATATTGATTTCTCTGATAAGAGGTTTTCCGTCATATCCCACAGTCAGCTGATCCGTACGGAAAAAATACTGTTCCTGCCGGTCTGCTTTGTTATTTTCTGTTTCCTTTATTACATCTGCTATTTTCTCTGACATATTTTTTCCTGTTTTCCTTTTTATGCTGCATCTTATAGTAATCTGCCCGGATAGCGTATTCTGCTCCTGCCTTTTATATCAATTTCTCTTCTGTCTGCGGATCATGATATAGATTACAACCGGTGCGCCAAACACTGCTGTTACGGAACTGATACTGAGTTCTGTAGGTGCAAATACGGTTCTGGCGATCAGATCACAGAAAAGACAGAATACTGCCCCTCCCAGAAAGCAAGCCGGGATCACAAGGAGCGGTCTGGCTGTTTTCAGCAGGCTTTTTACAATGTGAGGCACTGCAATGCCAACAAAAGAAATTGGTCCTGCAAAAGCTGTCACACAGGCAGACAGAATACTGGATAAGAGAATCAGTCCTATGCGGAACAGCTTGATATTCACTCCCATATTCTGGGCATAAACTTCACCCAGCTGATAGGCACCGATAGGCTTAGACATAAAGAACACGATCACCATTGTGAGCAGAACTACTATTGCCATTACTTTCACATTACCCCAGGACATTCCTGAAAAACTTCCCAGTGACCAGTTGTGAAGATTGACGATATTGGAGTCATCCGCAAAGGTAACTACGAAATCTGTAACTGCAGAACAGATGTAACCGATCATGACACCGCTGATAACCAACATGGACATGTTGTGGACTTTTTTTGCAACCAGCAGGACGAATCCCATGGAAATCATAGAACCGATAAACGCTGCAATGATCATGGCTGCAGAACCCATGGAAATAGATCTGCTCAGAAAATAAATCATCAGAAGTGCAACTACCAGCTTGGCTCCTGAAGAAATTCCAAGTACAAAGGGACCTGCAATAGGGTTATTAAAAAATGTCTGAAGAAGAAATCCGGATACAGAAAGTGCTCCTCCAAGAATGATCACTGACAGAATCCTGGGAAGACGGATTTCCCATATTATATTGTAAGCAGTCGCATCTCCCTGATGTCTGAAAATAATATTCAGAATCTCACTCACTGAAAGATGAATGCTTCCGGCATTTACATTCCAGACAAATAAAATCATCAGAAACACCGCCAGTATAAGAAATGCCATCCAGTATCTGGCTGTACGTTTTTTGTCATCCATATTTTTTGTTCCTTTTGTTTTTATATTTCCTGCTTTTGGCAGTTATGCAGAATCCCGCAAACATATTTCAGTGCCGTTCGTAAATAACTATACCAATCGCATAGGATGCGGATTCGAGTGTGCCGAAAAGTTATAAATATCATTTTAACTTATGCATATATGCAAGTTCATCCAGCGAATCATCATCTGTAGTAAGGATTGTATGAATATCTTCGATCATGGTTCCAAGTTCGGTGGTTTCCTGGAAAAGATTTTTACCCGTACACCACACATTTCCATCCTTCACTGCCTTAAAATCTGCCAGAAGATTACTTTTTGCCAACAGTTCATCAATAGTAGAAAGTTCACCGTCGATAGTACTGTTATAGATGATATAGTCCGCATCTTTTGCTTTGGCATAAAATTCTTCCATCTGCATATTCATGGTAGACAAAGCGTTATCACTTTCTCCTGTATCTTCGGGAACATATTTGCCGCCTGCCAGCTCGATCATGTTTGAAACATAATCACCATTCTTTCGCACATTGACAGCACCTGTGGAATTAATGTAAAAGAATGCTACTGTTTTACCTGTATCTTTATCATCAGAGGTCAGAACTTTGTCAAGCTTGTCTGTCTGCTCCTTAAATGCCTTCTCAGCTACATCTTCCTTTCCGAGAAGCACAGCATAGAGTTTCATCCATTCAGTTCTTCCCAGAGGATGGCTCTCATAACTGGAACGTTCTACCATTACCGGGATACCAAACTGTTCCAGTTTCTCTTCCACCTCCGGATTATGATGGATCATAGTTGATTCAATGGCAAGACCACAGCCTTCATCCAGGATCAGTTCATAATCCGGTGCATTGTACTTGCCTGCATAAATCATTTTTCCGGATTCCATGGCATCTTTTGCTTCCTGGATATACCATCCATTCTCCTGAGTTCCTGAAAGACGAATGCTGTCAATACCGTCAATTGCGCGGAAAAGATCCATGGCAGAGGTTGCTACCAGATAGATGTTGTTCAGCGGTTGTTGAATAACTGTGATATCTTTTTCAAGCCCCTTTGGAGCCTTTTTTCCCTCTGGAACTACAAGAAACTGTCCTTCCTGATCGATAGTAATCAGAGCATAGCCATCATTGTAATAGTCTACGCTGAATTCTTCTGCGTAGGAAAGTTCCATACTGTGATCATAGGTAAGTCCCGGGATATCCACAGGAGTTTTTGCATTGTCTTTATCTGCTGCGTATGCTGTACAGACAGTGCATATACAGATAATAAATAATGCAACTGACATAAAACCGATAAATATTGTTTTTTGCTGTTTCTTTATTATGTTTTTCATCTTTATAATTGTTTCTTTCTTTGTTTGTAATTGTTCAGTACCTTCACAGTTACGAGTCAAAATACATCAAAAATCACTTTTGGAAATGGAAATTTGATATGATTATTTTGCTGTTTTTTCTGCTTCTTTGGCAGTTGTGGAATCAAAATTTAAGGTGTAGTCAATCTCGTGAGGCTCACTCATTGCTACTGTATCTGCTGTTACCTCCATCTCTGCATCAAATACGCTGACAGGGATTTCAAAAGTGGAGTTTCCGTCTTTATTAACCGGCTCATATTTCTCACCATCCACAAGCATATAATCATAGTTCGGACTGCTCCATACGATAGTTGCTGTAGCTTTATCGCCTTCTACATTAATGGCTGCAGGAGAATCAATGGTTGCTCTTCCTGAACCGCCTGTAAGAGTTACATCCATGGTATAATCGCCGTCTTCAAGATTCAGATCTGCCAGAGTCTTACCTTCACTTGTCTTACTGTCTTTCGCATCTTTGTCTGTGTCATCTGCTTTGGAATCTGCATCTTTATTTTCTTTATCATCTTTTTTTGCATCTGTATCATCGGATTTTACAGGATTTTTGACACTTACCTTATGGTCATACCATTTTCCTTTTGTTCCGATCAAAGCTACATCGAATTCTTCATCAATTGCGGGTACCGGGATATCAAATCCATATACTTCCTCACTCATTCCATCGCTGTATGTAACAGTATCTGTGGTTGGCTCAAGAACCTCTGCCCCGTCTTTCTGTGCATCTTCTGCCTTTCCGACGAAAAGGTTTACAATTTTCTTAGAAGCAAGGCTTACATGGATAGTCATCTTGCCATCCTTTACTGTAAGGGTTCCTTTTCCATCGTTTGCTTCATTTACATGGAACATTCCGCTGTCTGTATCAAATTCTGCTGTGTAGGTGCCATCCTCTAATGTATCACTCTTGGATGCATCTGTTTCTTTATTATCTGTGTTTTCTGAATCAGCATCTTTTGCAGTTGTTTCTTCTTTATCAGTGGTTTCTTCTGTTGCCGTATCAGTATCTGTCTTTGCAGCAACCGGGCTTGTACCGATCAGAGTAGCTGAAATAGTAAGTGCTGACATTAATAATGTAAATGAACGTTTCTTCATGATTATTTCTTCTCCCTTATCTTCATATTTTTTATAGTTTTTTCTATCGTGCTGTTCAACCCATCTGCTGCAGAGCAACAGGCTTTTGAACAGGTGATGGCAAATATATTATAGTAATTCCAGAAAATAATGCAATTAAGACAGTTCCTCTGGATCTTTCTCAGATGTGCGCACGTTACTGTGAACGGAATGAACAGAAACGTGCGAACTGTTTGCAGTATTTTATGGAATTGCTATGACTTCTTTTTTTCTTATCATATAATATATCTGCCCGGAAACTTTTGCAAGTTCTCCGGGCAGTTTATCTTGTTTGAACAATATTTTTTATTCAGCGTCAGCCTCTGCAGTATCAGCTGTTGTCTCAGCTGCGTCATCTGCCTGTGCATCGTCTGCACTGTCATCTGTTGCTTTGGCATCAGTATCTTCTGCTGCTGCATCGTCAGATGCTCCAAGAGAATCAATTGCTGCTTTTGTATGAGCCACATACAGATCTTCTACTGCTGCGATTCTTCCAAGACCTGCGATCTGACAGTCAACACTGTCGAAATCACCGGATGCCTCAAACTGAGATTTCCAGGAATCTGCATCATCACCAGCCATATCATTGTTAGCGTGGTCTCCGGCAACAACCATCAGAGGACGAAGGATTACATTCTTGAATCCTGCTTCTTTTACTTTCTCGATAACCTTGTCACATGCTGTGTCTTCCGGTTCTCCCTCTACAGTTCCGATGAAAGCGTTTGTGAATCCAAGATCATCCATCTGTGTCTGCATCTGGTCATAGGTTACGTTAGCTGTATGGGATGTACCATGTCCCATGAATACAAATGCTGTGCCTGCATCTGCTGCTGCTTTCATATCATCAAATCCAGCTTCCTTGCAGGCTTCATCTGTGATCGCCTGAGCAACTGCTTTCTTGTCATCATTGATCACTGTAGCGTCATCACCAACTTCACCGAGCATTGGCTCTGCAATTGCAACAGATTCAAATTTGTCTTTGTATCCATCAATTGCCTCTGTCATTTCATCATATTCTGCACCATGCATCAGATGTGTCGGCTGTACAACAAGATTCTTAACACCGTTAGCTACTGCACGGTCAAGAGCTTGCTGCATATTATCGATTACTTCATCATCTCTTGCCTGTACATGGTTGATGATAATCTGTGCTGTAAATGCACGTCTTACTGACCAGTCCGGATATGCTTTTGCAAGGGCATCCTCGATTCCTTTGATATCCTCTGCACGGCTGTCGTTGAAGGATGTACCAAAACTTACTACAAGAAGTTCATTCTCACCAATCTCATCCTGGTTACGAGGATCATCTTTGGAAGCATCACCTGTGTCACGTCCAAAGTATTCAGGGCTTGCTTCTTCACCTGTTACCAGTTCTTTCTGAGCATCTGTAAGTTTGTCCCATGCTTCTTTTGCTGCTTTGCAGTCTTCGTCAGTTGTGTCTGTTCTTTCCTGAACATAAATCTTATCGATCAGGGCACCAACTTCGTCTGCGGCTTTCTGATCATCATCAGAAGCTTCTGTTGTATCATCAGATGCTTTCTCTGTATCTGCTGCATCTGCATCGTCTGCAGCTGCTTCTGTGTCATCTGCAGCCTCTTCTGTTGCTGCATCATCAGATGCAAAAGCAACTGTACCTGTTGCTGCTGTCATGGAACAGGTCATGGATACTGCCAGTAATAAGGCTAACATGGATTTTCTTTTCATTTCGTTTTTCCTCTTTTATTTCTCGTATTTCCGGACAATTGTATGCACAAAAAAGGCAACTGCATATTCTGCAGCTACCGCCTTCCCATAAATACATGGTTTATATGTACCAGATATATCTGTAATTTCCGATTCTGTCTGATTCATTTAATAAAAGAGCTATGTATCGTTATGAGAATACAGGTTCTGTATACCGCAGACCTTAAATTCTACGCCAAGGCAGTTCTCCTGACTTCGATCATCGCTGTTTCTCCCTTCCCGGTTTCCCAGTGGTTTCTGAAAAGCAGCTCCCATACACAGTGACGGTATCGCTCCGGATTCTCACCGGATTCTCTTTTGCGCATCAAGTACGATGCAACCTTTGCGTTATAACATTGCACATATTCAATTCGGATATTCTTTTTTTATCACATTTTACCAAAAATGTCAATACAATTCGTGTATATTTTCCTTTAATGTTTGGCATTAGTGTTACTGTTCACTCCGTTCACAGTAACGTAGCCAAAATTCATTCCAGATTGCCTGCGGCAATGGAATTTTGGCTTGTATATTATCGCGTTATTCATTACACTTCTGTCAGGGTTTTGAAAAAACAGGTTCTGTTTCCGGTATGGCAGGCTGCACCGATCTGCTCTACTTTAGCAAGGATCGTATCATTGTCGCAATCCAGTGTAAGGGATTTTACAAACTGGAGATGTCCGGATGTGAGTCCCTTCGTCCAGAGTTCATTGCGGCTTCTGCTCCAGTAAGTCATTTTACCTGTTTCAAGAGTGGTATTAAATGCTTCTTCATTCATATACGCCAGCATCAGCACTTCGTTTGTCTGATAATCCTGGGCTATAACAGGTACCATTCCATCACTGTTTAATTTAAAATCAGACCATGCGATGCTGCTTTTTAAATTCACTGTATTTTCCATTTTCTGTCTCCATCTAATTTATTGATTGCCATAAATCATTTCGTAAATTTTCAAATTTTACAAACTGCCCTTGGTAGACAGAATATCTGTGATCCTTGGATCATAGGATGTGGCTGCGTCCAGTGCTTTGGCAAAACTTTTGAACATTGCTTCTGCTACATGGTGATTATTCCCACCTGCCAGAACCCTGATATGAAGATTCATGCCACAGGCATAGGAAATGGCATAGAAGAACTCTTTTACCATTTCCGTAGACATGTCACCGATCCTGTCTGTGGTAAACTCTGCATCCCATACAAAGTAAGGTCTTCCGGACAGATCGATCGCACAGAGCACCAGGGATTCATCCATGGGAAGGATGCAGCTTCCATAGCGCTTAATCCCCTTTTTGTCACCAATTGCTTCTTTTAATGCAGTTCCCAGAACAATTCCTGTATCCTCGATGGTGTGATGGTCATCCACCTGAAGATCACCATGGACTCTGACACTGAGATCAAAGAGCCCATGACGGGTAAATCCATCCAGCATATGGTTAAAAAATCCCACACCTGTCTCAATATCAGAATATCCGGTTCCATCCAGATTTATTTTTAATTTGATTTCTGTTTCTTTTGTATTTCTTTCTGCTGAGGCTTCTCTTGCCATGGTTAAGTCCTCTCTGTCTTACTTATTTTCAAACACTCTGAATCCATTGTTTTAATGCGCAAACTACAGTTTACATTATAGCAGATTTCAGATTCAAAGCCTTACCATTATTCTTTATCTTCATCCTCAAAACGAACTGCAATAGAATTTGCATGTGCAGTAAGCTGCTCAGAAGTTGCAAACTGAATGATATCTTTGTGTATATTACGCAGTGCGGATTTTGAGTAATATACAATACTTGATTTCTTGATGAAATCATCTACGGAAAGGGCTGAGAAAAATTTGGCTGTTCCGTTTGTAGGAAGTACATGGTTCGGACCTGCAAAATAATCTCCCAGTGGCTCGGAACTGTACTCTCCGATAAAGATCGCACCTGCATTCTTCACTTTCATCATATCTTCAAAGGGATTGGCTGTCACGATCTCCATATGTTCCGGAGCGATTTCATTGGCTGCCTCAATCGCCTCGTCCATATCCTCTGCGATCAGAATGTATCCAAAGTTATCAAGAGACTTCTGAATGATTTCTTTTCTGGAAAGAACCTCCACGAAACCTTTTACTTCTTCATCTACTTTCTTCGCAAATTCCTCACTTGTAGTGATCAGGATAGCACATGCCAGTTCATCATGCTCTGCCTGGGAAAGAAGGTCAGCTGCCACAAAATGCGGATTAGCTGTCTCATCTGCAAGAACAAGGATCTCACTCGGTCCTGCAATGGAGTCAATGCTTACATAGCCATATACTGCTTTCTTTGCAAGAGCTACGAAAATGTTTCCGGGACCTACGATCTTGTCTACCTTCGGAATACTCTCTGTTCCGAAAGCAAGGGCACCGATCGCCTGTGCACCACCCACCTTATAAATCTCATCTGCTCCTGCTTCTTTGGCTGCTACCAGTGTGGAAGCGCATACTTTGCCATCCTTTCCGGGCGGTGTTGTCATAACAATATGCGGGACTCCTGCCACTTTCGCAGGTACAATATTCATCAGTACAGAAGACGGATAAACTGCTTTTCCACCGGGTACATAGACACCCACACGATTTAACGGTGTTACTTTCTGTCCAAGCATAGTTCCATCTGTTGTGCTTGTAAACCAGCTGTTCTGGATCTGTTTTTCATGATACTGACGGATATTGACCAGAGCTTTGCGGATCACTCCAAGAAGTGCAGGATCAATCTGCGCATAAGCCTCTTCAATTTCTGCATCTGTGACGCGGATAGTCTCTTTTGTCACATCAGCTTTGTCAAATTCTTTTGTATAAGCAAAAAGGGCTGCGTCCCCTTCATTTTTTACTTTATCAAGGATCTGAGCTACTGTGGATTCAAATTTCCCATAGTTATTCGGGCTTCTTTTCAGCAGATTCTCAAGAATATCCTTTGTTGATTCTTTTGTTAATTTTACTGTACGCATCTTTACATCTCCTCCTGAAGAACTCTTCTTAAGTCTTCAATAAGTTTACGGATTCTCTCATTTTCCATCTTCATGCTCACCTGATTGACTACCATTCTGGCAGACAGCGGGCAGACCTCTTCCAGCACCTTCAGTCCGTTTTCCTTCAGTGTACTTCCGGTCTCCACAATATCTACGATCACTTCAGACAGACCAACGATGGGTGCCAGTTCAATGGAACCGTTTAATTTGATCAAATCTACTGTCTGGTGTTTTCTGTTAAAGAAGTAATCCTTGGCAATATTTGGATATTTAGTCGCCACACGGATCAGCTGGTTGTTCTCCAGAACTTCTCTGGCACTCTCCGGTCCGCAGACACACATCTTACATTTTCCAAATCCAAGATCCATCACTTCATAAAGCTTACGGCCTTCCTCCAGGATCGTATCCTTTCCCACAATTCCGATATCTGCCGCACCATACTCTACATAGGTAGGAACATCCGGCCCTTTTGCAAGGAAGAATTTCATCTTCAGTTCTTCATTGGTAAAGATCAGTTTACGGGAATCTTTATCTTTCATTTCTTCGCAGGTGATTCCTGCTTTCTCAAACATTTCCATTGTTTTGTTGGCAAGTCTGCCTTTGGTCAGGGCAACTGTCAGGTATCTCATGGCTTATCTGGCCTCCTTTTTCAAACGTAATGCCACACATTTGCCTTCTGCGCGAAGTTTCTGTGCTTCTTTGATCGCCTGTGCACGATCCTGTGGCTCATATTCGATCACTTCCGGCTTCTCTTCTTTCTCAGAGAGCAGTTTCTGGCTGGAAAGTGCAAGAAGAAGATTGTCTACTTCAATCGCAAATCCGATAGAGGCCGCCGGTTTACCGAAGTGTTTCATCAGGCCATTGTAACGACCGCCCTTGATCATTGGCTCGCCGGTTCCATAGGTGTATGCCTGAAAAATGATACCTGTATAGTACTGATATTTACTAAGCATTCCAAAATCGAAAGAGATATACTTTTCATATCCGTAGTTTTTCATAATCTCATAGATTTCTTCCAGTCTGGAAACTGCTTCCAGTGCGCAGGCGTTGTTTGTCAGACTTCTGGCTTTCTTTAAGACTTCTTCTGAACCAAACATCTGTGGGATTTCAGTAAAGGCTTTCTGCATACTGTCTTTGAGTTTCTGTTCTTCTACAAACTCTTCTACTCCGAAAGAATTTTTCTGCGAGATCAAAACACGAAGACGTTCTTCTGCTTCCGGACCGAGTTCGGCTTCTTTTAATAAGGATTTGAAGTAATCTACCTGTCCGACACTGACCTGAAATTCTGTAAGACCTGCTGCCAGAAGGCATTCCACTGTCATGGCAAGAAGTTCTGCATCTGCATCTGCGGATTCATCACCGATCCGTTCTACTCCCATCTGTGTGGTTTCTTTGAGATGTCCTCTGTAGCTGGTGTTATTAATAAATGTGTTTCCTGTGTAGCAGAGGCTTACAGGTTCTTTGTCCGGGGAAAAGTAGGTTGCACAGGCTCTGGATACAGACGGGGTGAAGTCAGGTCTGAGTACCAGGGTATTGCCTTCTCTGTCAAAGAATTTATAAAGTTCTTTGGATGGGATGGTTCCTACTTCGCGGCTGAATACTTCAAAGTATTCGAATGTCGGGGTTTCTATGTCTTCATAGCCATACTGGTGGAAGACGCGATGGATTTTCTCCTGTACCTTTCTTTTCTGGCTGCATTCGCCGTTGTAGATGTCTCTTACACCTTCAGGGGTGTGGAAAATACGCTGCATGGGTGGTCCTCCTCTTGGTTATGTTGTGATTCTTTTTATTATTACTTTATATTTACTTTAGTATAGTAACGTGTTACTAAAGTAATGTGAAACTAGATAGAATTATAATAGGTTTTCAAAAAAATGTCAAGTACAGTTAATGTATTATATTGTTGTTTTGTCTGTTCATTATGTGTATTCAGAGGGACGCTCAGAAACATATTGTATTTGAGGTGCGGTTTCGGTACCTAAGAGTTTCTAAGTCTTCAGAAAATCTGCTAAAACCATGAGAAGAAAAGCCCGGAATTACTCGCTGTCGCTCAGACAAGGGGCTTTTCTTCTCATAACGCAGATTTCCTGAAAACTAAGAATCTCTAAGACACCTGCAAATGCACCTCAAATACAATATGTTTCCGAGCTGGTTTTCGCAATGTGGAAGATTATGATGGCTATAGCAAGTCTATTAACTAATGCATTTAAGACAGTTCAGCCGAGTGCGAAAGACAAGGAAGATACCTACAGGCGTGCTGATGCACGTCAAGGATATCTGACGCAGGATTTTACGCTCTGATGAACTGATTCAATATACATTATAAGAGGCTTGCTATAGTATGCCAACAAGTTGATTTCTTCATGGTTACTGCCAATACACAGCGCAGAAATTTATTTTATTTCCGGTGCATTTGCAGGTATCTTAGAGCGTGTCTGAAAAAGGCTTTCTGCAAGATGTGCGTCACAATTTGTGGGATATTTTGCCCGGATGAGGGCGCCGTAGCGGGCTACGGCAACTGAATTCGGGTGAAATATCCCGCAAAGTGGGGCGTGCAGATTGCGGGAATGATTTTTCAGACACACTCTAGAGTTTCTTAGGCAAAAAAAATCTGCGTTATGAGCCGGCTTTTTCACTGTCTGAGCGAAGTCGGCGACGGAGCGAGTTTGAGAAGACGGCTCATGCTTTTAGCAGATTTTTTTGCCTTAGAAACTCTTAGATGCCGAAACCGCACCGGAAATAAAATAAATTTCTGCGCGTCCCTCTTCTATTCCCTCTCATCAAGATCAATCTGAATCCCATCCAGAAAGGGCACAAGAAACCCGCTTTTTTTATTCAAATAATACTGAGATTCCAGCTCTTCGCGCCGAAAGCTCTTGCGGCCGCCTTCCTGCATCCGGTTCCAGAAAGTAAGGAGACTGCGCAGTGTAAGGTAATAGAACTGGTTTTCATGGCTGTAGAATATAAGAAAAAAAGCCACCCCTCCCTGCTTTTCAAATGCCTGCATAAATTCCACCTGATGAGGATGGATATTCGCAAGCGGAAAAGTATCCGCCGCACATTCTTTGGCATCAAAGCAGACAGGGATGCCCTGTACTGCTCCGATATAGTCTACAGTGCTTCGTTGCTCGAAATATGCCAGCGTAATATGACGGTTTTCCTTATCCATACGGACAGGTGTGATCGGAGTGGGAATTTTCTGGATAAGTGCCAGTCCCTTTTCTCTGTATTGTTCATTTGTACGATTTACAAGATCCTCCAGAGTGGATCCCCGCAAACCTCTGCTGTTCCATGTTGCCACTTTATTTCTCCGTAAATTTTATTTTCTACTTCAATAATTTTACCGACGGATAATACCTGATAACTGCCTTTCCGACAATCTCATCAAAGGTCACAAAACTGGTGCTTTTCCAGCAACGGGAGTCTTTGGAATGATTGCGGTTATCACCCAGGACGAAATAGCTGTTTTCGGGAACTTCATACGGGCCAAAGCTGCCCCTTGGTTTTTCCGGAACGAAACTGTCATCCAGAGGAATCTCTGAATCATTGATATAGACTTTGCCGTCCTTAATCTGTACTTTTTCTCCCGGAAGTCCGATGACTCGTTTGATGAAAAGCTTGCTTTCGTCATCCGGGTATTTGAAAATAACAATGTCAAAGCGTTCCGGATCTTTTATTTTTTTTGATATTTCATGTCCGAAGAAATCCAGATTGAGTCCATATGCAAGGCGGAATCCGAAAATACGGTCTCCTGTCATAATGGTTTTTTCCATTGATTCGGAAGGAATTTTGGCATTGATCAGTACTACGCTATTCACAAGCGTTACGATCACTACTACTATGATGATCATTTTTGCATAATCCCATATTTCTTTCCAGATTCTCATGATAAGCCTCCTCAAGATTTTCCTCTTTGATGATTTTACAGAAAAGCTCCGGTGCCGGCGCCACAAAGGTCTTGTCTGTCTCCGGAATTACTAACCTGTATGCATGGAGAAGCTGATGCCTGACTCCATGGCGGATGTATTGCTTATTAAATTCAGAATCTCCGTATTTGGTGTCTCCAAGCAATGGATGTCCTGTTCCTGCAAGGTGAGCACGAATCTGGTGAGTACGGCCTGTGATCAGCTCAACTTCCAGAAGAGTTATTTTTCCGTTGCTGCCAAGAGGACGATATTTCGTTTCAATCGGCAGGAAATCTTTGAATTCCTGTCTGCTTACGATTACTTTGTTTGTTTTTTTATCTTTGTGCAGATAACCCCTGATATGATCCGGTTTTTCTATTTTGCCTTTTGTGAGGCAGATGTAGTATTTGTGAAGTGTTCTGTCGTGGAATATCCTGGACAGAAACTGCAGACCGGCAAGACTTTTCCCTGCACAGACCATTCCGCTGGTATTACGGTCAAGTCGGTTACATACAGAAGGTCTGAAGGTTTTGAGCTGTTCTTCTGTAAGGTCACCTTTCTTTAAAAGGTAGCCGGTCAGGTATTCTACAAGGGACGGTTCCCCGTCATCTGCCGGCTGTGAAAGCATCCCTGCCGGTTTATTGATGATAATGATATCAGGATCCTCGTAAACAATATCCAGTTCGCAGTATGCTCTTGCTGCCTGACTGCTTCCTGCAAATTTATCGAAAGTTTCATCACTCAGAAACAGTTTGATGGTGTCGCCTTTGAGAAGTTTTTCGTTTCCTGTGGCTTTCTTTCCATTTAGAGTGATGTTCTTTTTGCGGAGCATTTTGTAAAAAAAACTTTTAGGTGCTTCTCTGAGAAGCTTGGCCAGATATTTATCAAAGCGCTGGCCCGCTTCATTTTCTTCTATAATAAATTCTTTCATATTTAATTGTTCCTGTATAATTATACCAAACTCCGAAATAACACATTGCTATAGATATATTTTGTAATTGAATTCCGGCGACTACAGACACAATGCCAGAATGGTCTGTCGGATCAGTTCGTTTCTGGAAAGATCCGGATATTTTTCGTCCGGGGTAAATTTGATTCCTTCTTCCAGACTTTCTCTGTGATCGTTCATGGAATCAAGACGTTCTAAGAACGGACGGAGATCTGTAAAAATTTTCACCGTCACTTTATAACCGTTTTTACGGATGATCTTCTGGGAATTGGTTTCCATGAAAGATGCATCGATTTTCGGATCACTGCTGTAAGCCACTACTGTATTTCCGCATACTGCTGCTGCATCAATATAGGCACTTTTTTCATAAAAAGTCATGTAAAGTTCATATGCCATATCCAGACTGCCCTGATGCTCATGGATTTTCTGATATAATCCGGCATCCATTGGTCTGCATTTCAGGATCATGATCAGATTCACCATGGATTTACATGCCGGAAGACAGCCGACTACAGTTACAACTGTCCAGACAGTCATTCTTGTCTTAAAATAGAACCAGGATGTAAAAAAGATGAATAAGGGTACTGCAAAAAGAATTGCAGTGATGATCAGGCGGCGTCTTTTTTCACTTCTGAAATATCCGAAATTCCCTTTGGATACTTTTGAAGATGTTTTTGCTTTACTTTGTTTTTTATTTCTGTTTTTCTTTTCTGTCACTTACGTCCTCCTCTGGAATTTTTCTTATGTATATTTCTGATAGTATTCTTCTTTGCAGATGCTGAACTGTTTTTGTTATTTTTGCTATTTCTGCTGTTTTTCGCATTCCGACTACTGCCCTGAGTATGCTGTTGGCCTCCATGATTCTCTCGAAGCGGCCGGATCAAACATTTAGGGCCGTAACCTACCAGGTCCATTCTTCCGGTCATTTTGAGGCCTTCCAGCACCAGTTCTCTGTTTGCAGGATTCTTGTACTGCATCAAAGCTCTCTGTATTGCTTTTTCATGGGGGTTCTTCGGAACATATACCTTCTCACCTGTAAGAGGATGGATTCCCGTATAGTACATACAGGTAGAAAGAGTAGACGGGGTTGGATAGAAATCCTGTACCTGTTCCGGGGTAAAGCCAAGATCCCGGACATATTCCGCAAGTTTTACTGCCTCTTTCATGGTACATCCCGGATGGGAGGACATGAAATACGGGACAGCATACTGCTGCTTTCCTGTTTGCCTGTTTGCCGCATCATATTCCTTAAGAAACTGCTGATAGACGCTGTGACTTGGTTTTCCCATATACTTCAGAACCTGATCAGACACATGTTCCGGTGCCACACGCAACTGCCCGCTTACGTGATGTTCCACCAGTTCACGCAAAAAAGTCTTGTCCCTGTCTGCCACCACATAATCAAAGCGTACACCGGAGCGGATGAATACCTTCTTCACTCCCGGGATCTTCCGCAGCTTCCGAAGCAGAGAAACGTAATCCGAATGATCTACAGTCAGGTTTTTGCATGGCGTGGGAAACAGGCACTGCTTATTCTTGCAGACCCCTTTCGTGAGCTGTTTCTGACAAGATGGTTGTCTGAAATCTGCTGTGGGACCACCCACATCGTGAATATAACCCTTGAATTCAGGATCATTTGTCATTCTGGTAGCTTCTTCGATCAGAGACTCATGACTTCTGGTCTGAAGAATTCTTCCCTGATGAAAAGTCAGGGCGCAGAAATTACAGCCGCCAAAGCACCCTCTGTTGCTTGTCAGGCTGAACTTGATTTCTTCCAGTGCTGGAATTCCGCCCAGCTTCTCATACATGGGATGAACTTTCTCCGTATAAGGCAGGGCATATACATCATCCATTTCCTCCTGCGTCAGGGGCAGAGCAGGAGGATTCTGTATAATATATCCCTTTGTCCCATAAGATTCTGCCATTGGTCTGGCGCTGAATGGATCTGTATTCTGATACTGAATGGCAAAGCTGTCTGCATAAACCTTCTTATTTACTTTTACTTCCTCATAAGAAGGAAGAATAATCGGATCATAAACTCTCGACAAATCCCTGCACTTAAATACAGTTCCTGCAATATAGGTAAGTTCCTCTACCGGCAGTCCACTCGCCAGCGCATCTGCAATCTCTATGATCGAATGCTCACCCATTCCATAGGAAATCATATCTGCCCCGGAATCAAGGAGTACACTGTGTTTTACTTTATTCTCCCAATAATCATAATGTGCCAGTCGTCTCAGGCTGGCTTCAATCCCACCTAGGATAATGGGTGTCTTTTTATAAGTCTGACGGATCAGATTGCTGTACACGATCACCGCGCGGTCAGGACGAAGTCCCATCTGGCCTCCCGGTGAATAGGAATCTTTCTGCCTGTGCTTTTTAGAGACTGTATAGTGATTTACCATAGAGTCCATATTTCCCGCAGATACCAGAAATCCCAGTCGAGGCTCTCCAAATACCTGAATACTCTCCTTCTTTCTCCAGTCAGGCTGAGGAATGATCCCCACTTTATACCCACGACTCTCCAACAGTCTGCTGATGATCGCAGTACCAAAGGAAGGATGGTCCACGTAGGCATCACCTGTAATATAGGCAAAATCTACCTGCTCCCACCCTCTCTGTTTCATTTCTTTCTTTGTTACCGGTAAAAAATCCTGCATTTATATTTTCCTCGTATGTATTATAGTCATGCGGATACGATCATCCGCCACACAGTTCTACATCTGCAGCAAACCTTTCAAATTATCATTTCCGGATAATAATCAGACATGATGATACACTGCCTGTGCCCGGTATCCTTCGGATATAATATCAAGCTGTCTGTGGAACCGCTTCAGCTGCTGAAGATCTTTTGTTTTAAATACTCTCAGGAACTCATCCTGAATCTTCATAATCTCCCGCTTATTTGCAATCTTGTATAGATTTTCAATGTTGATCAGAATATCCTTCACCAGATTAGACTGCATCTGTGACGAATTCTGTGCATCCATAATCTCATTCCGCACAGAAGACATCTCATGGTCAAGAGCATTAATGGCATCTGCTGCCTTGCTCAGACGTTCTGCCACATGCTCCGGCATATCCCCTTTATATTTATATTGCAGGGAATGCTCAATCGTCGCCCAGAAGTTCATAGCCATTGTACGGATCTGTATCTCCGCCTGCAGCTTCTTTGGCCCTTTGATCGTATCCACTGTATAATAAATAATCAGATGATAACTTCTGTAACCACTCTGTTTAATATGCTTCAGATAATTCTTCTCACTCTTTATAACCATATCGCTTCTCTTCTGAATCAGGGAAGCAACCGTCTCTATATCCTCCTCAAACTGGCAGATAATACGAACACCGGCAATATCCTCCAGTTCTTCTTCCATTCTCTCCATAGGAATATGCTTGCGCTGCATTTTCTCAAGAATACTGCTCACGCTCTTAACCCTGCCCTCCACCTGCTCAATCGGGCAGTAAACATCATTCTCTTTACATTCATCAATAATGTGATTGAATTTCACTTCCAGCTCTCTCACAGCCAGTTCATACGGGCACAAAATGCTTCTCCATAACTGTATTTCCATTTTCACTCGCTCCTTGCATTTCATACATTTTGTTATTATAGCATAGATTTTGAAAAATATCTCGCTAATATGAATAGTTTCTGTTTTTTTTAGAAATGCTTGTTACTGTTCACACACCACTATCCCGCGAGGTGTTTTGGCATGAATATGCCAAAATCCCGAGACATACAAGCCAAAATTCCATTGCCGCAGGCAATCTGGAATGAATTTTGGCTATGTTACTGAGAACGGAGTGAACAGTAACAAATGCCTAGTTCCGCATTCTGATACAGTATATGCAAAGCACCGGACATATAGAACATTCAAAAAAGCACCCCTGCCGCCAAAGCGCAACAGGGATGCTTCCAACATCACTCTTTAAGAGCCTCCAGAACTTTCACCAGATACTTCCAGACTCTCTCTGTAGAAGAAATACTAAGCACCTCTTCAGACGTATGAATATCCTTCATATCAGGTCCCAGAGACACACAGTCAAGTCCTTCCATCTTCTTATAGAAAAGTCCACACTCAAGTCCTGCATGGATTGCCACCACATTCGGTTTCTGTCCATACATTTCCTCATATACTTCCACCATCTTATCACGAAGCGGTGAATCCTTGCGATACTCCCACGCAGGATAAACGCCCTGTCTCTCATACTCTCCGCCAAGGAACTCCGTCAGATAGGCAATCTTGTCAGAAAGGGAATCTCTGGCTGTCTCCACAGAACTTCTGATACTGGAACTTCCCATTACCTCATTCTCAGAAGTCTTCAGAATACCAATATTCGTAGAAGTCTCTACCAGTCCTTTGATCGTTCCGCTCATTTTCTGAACACCATAAGGTACATTTACAAGGAAGAAAATTACTTTTTCTTTACTTGTGGGATGAAGAACCCTTACTTCCTGTTTTCCCTCATCTTCAACAGTTACTGTGATACCCTCATCAGTTCCTGCATACTCTTCTCTCCATGCTCCCTGCACAGAAGCCGCATATTCTCTGACAGCATCTACATTTTCTTCAAGAACAAGGATTTCTGCTGTAGCCTCCCTTGTAATGGCATTATCTTTCTGTCCGCCCTGCACACTGATCAGTTCAAAATCTGTTTTCTCATCCAGACCATGGAGAAATTTTCCGAGAAGAGAATTTGCGTTTGCACGATTCTTGTCAATCTCAGCTCCGGAATGACCGCCCATCAGTCCGCTGATCTTAACTGTCAGCTTCTCTCCCTCTGCATCCAGTCTTGTCACTGGAATATGGCTGACTCCGGAAAGTCCGCCTGCACAGCTGATCCAGAGGCTTCCTTCTGCTTCAGAATCCAGATTGATAAATCTTCTTCCTTTTAATACACTGCAGTCAAATCCAACTGCACCCAGAAGACCGATTTCCTCATCTACAGTAATAAACACCTCAAGCGGCGGATGAGCAATTGTATCACTTTCCAGAAGTGCAAGGCCATAAGCAACAGCAATTCCGTCATCACCACCAAGGGTTGTTCCGTTTGCAGATACATAGTCACCTTCTACAGAAAGATTTAATCCGTCTTTTGTAAAATCATGCTCTACATCCGGACGTTTCTCACATACCATATCCATATGTCCCTGAATGATCACTACAGGAGCATTCTCGTATCCCGCTGTGCCCGGTTTATAAATAACCACATTATTCATCTCATCCTGAACATATTTCAGATCATGATCCTTTGCAAACTGAACCAGATAGTCACTGATCTGCTTTGTATTTCCTGAGCCATGAGGAATTTTGCATATCTCCTCAAAATAATGGAACACTCTTTTGGGTTCACAATTCTCTAAAACTGCCATAATTATATTACCTCCAAAAATCACACATTTGTCTTATAATATACCATTGTTTTCCCGATATACGACAAATTTTCCAGATATATTTTACCCAAATACTATAGCATTTATTTTCATTCTGCGCCATATAAATTTTATAAAGAATGGCAAACAATTGCAAAGAGGTTGTTGTATGTCCAAAAACACCATACTCACCGGTGGTATTTGTTTTCTTCTTGTCTTTCTTCTGCTGCATCCTGCTGAAAGTCTGTCCTGTGCCAGAGCCG
The DNA here is from genome assembly GCF_964240315.1 of Blautia sp. Marseille-P2398. Classification (NCBI taxonomy): domain Bacteria; kingdom Bacillati; phylum Bacillota; class Clostridia; order Lachnospirales; family Lachnospiraceae; genus Blautia; species Blautia sp. Marseille-P2398. Next base: position 61,547 of record NZ_CAXSTD010000003.1, on the reverse strand, counting down.
GAATGACTCTGTGGCTGAATACATTAATCCCAACGCTTCTCCCATTTATTATTCTCACAGGAATGCTTACACATACCGGTCATATCCGGAAACTTCTCCTGCCATTTGAATCATTCTTTCATATTTTTCCGGGTGTCAGCATCTGGGGTGGTTATGTTTTCGTTCTCGGAATGCTGTGTGGTTATCCTCTGGGAGCCAAACTTGCCTCTGATCTGTATGGATTACATAAAATCAGCAAAAAAGAAGCTCTTTATCTCACCACCTTCTGCAACAATCCAAGCCCTGCCTTTATCATTACCTATCTCTGTAAGTCCTGTCTTAAGGATACAGTACCTGCCGGCATGGTCTTTGCGAGTATTTTTTCAGCAAATCTGATATGTATGCTGTTCTTTCGTTTTTTTGTGTACCAAAATGCCACCATCTCAGATTCCCCAGGATTTTCACCCGAGATTTCTTCTCGAAAAAATATACTTGATTTTTCTATAATGAACGGTTTTGAAACCATTACACGTCTCGGAGGATATATTCTATTGTTCTCCATTCTGGCAGGATGTATCAGATATTATGCGCCTTTTCCACTTCTCTATCAATACCTGCTGCTCGGATTTACAGAGATCACTTCCGGACTTTCTCTTATTTCAGTTTCCGGACTGCCATACATGACTCGTATACTTTTGTCCGCTGCAGCCACCGCATCCGGCGGTCTGTGCATCCTTGCTCAGACAAAAGGTGTTCTCCACCATGACCTCAGCATTCTGCCTTATTTTATTTCCAAGTGTATCTGCACATTCCTTACAGCAAGTATTCTTTACTGTCTGATTTCCTATCTGTGAAAATAAATTCTTTCCGGGAACTGTCATCATTTCATTATACAAAATCAGGGCAGGAAATTTTCCTGCCCCTTGTTTTCTCATCTTCTATATTTATAACTGATTTATTTTTAGTTCTCTCCCAGATCATCTAACAGATCGTCATCATCATCTTTCGCTCCGTCATTATCATGATAAGAGCCTGTAATTGCTGCAGCCTGTGCTGTCTGAGGTGCAAGTTCCTGACGATTGTGGTTTACAACATCAAGACAGCTCTGCAGGGAATCAATAAATGTTTTGTATTTCACACCTGCATCCTCTAATGTTGTATTAAGCACACTGCCAATATTGGCCATCATATCATCTGTATAGGTGATCGCGCTGAGACGAATGCTGTTTGCATCCTGTGTTGCAGAATCCAGAATCTCCTGTGCCTGTTTGTTAGCTGCATTGATCGTATCATTTGCCTGTGCATATGCTTTCTGCATAATCTCATGCTGTGTTACCAGTTCCTGTGCTCTTGCCTGTGCATCTGCGATCAGTGCATCTGCCTTAGTCTGAGCATCCTCAAGGATAGCGTCCTTATTGTTAATGATCTTCTGATAACGTTTAATCTCATCCGGAGTTTTCAGGCGGAGTTCTCTCAGAAGTTCCTCAATTTCTTCTTTATTTACCACAATCTTAGTAGTTGACAGTGGCTGGAATTTACAGCTGTCCACATATTCCTCAATCTCACCGATAATCTGTTCAATTCTGCTGCTCATAGTATATACACTCCTTATTTTCTATTTCTGTTACTGTACGCTCTATGTGAACAATAACTTATTTGTTGTCTGCTGTAAGACGAATCTTCTCAATAACTGCATCCGTTATCTCGGCCGGTGCAAACTTACTCAGGTCGCCTCCAAAATGTGCAACTTCCTTCAATATTGTAGAACTCAGGTATGCATATTCCAGACTTGTAGTCAGAAATACAGTATCTACATCCGGTGCAAGTACACGATTGGTCTGAGCCATCTGGAGCTCATACTCAAAATCTGTAACTGCACGAAGTCCACGTATGATCACCTGAGCGTGATTCTCTCTGGCAAAATTCACAGACAATCCCTCAAATGGTTTTACCTCGACATTAGGAACGTCCTGAGTCGCCTTTTCTAATATATTAACACGTTCCTGCACAGAAAACAACGGACTTTTTGAAGAATTATGTAAAACGCCCACTATCACTTTGTCAAAAGAAACTGCTGCTCTCCGGATCACATCAAGATGTCCATAGGTAGCCGGATCAAAGCTGCCGGGATATACTGCTATTTTCATTTATTTTTACTCTCTCTTTCCTCTGGCACATACACATATGCATAACAACACGAATGCTGCCTGCAGGCAGCAATCTTATGATAATTTCAGGAAGCAATGTATTCATTCTGAAATTATTATAGTTAATTATGCACGTTCTAAAAATACATGCTTATTTGTTTTATACTCTTTCGAACGCAGCTGCCTGTAACCGAGAGATTCCACATAACTGAAATCCGTCTGAAGATCCGCTTCCACAATAATAAGTGTATTCTTATCTGCAACTGTGCTGTCTTTCAGATATTCCAGCACCTGTCTTTCCAGTTCATTATTATATGGGGGATCCATAAAAATAATGTCAAAAACACCTTTTCCCTCAAGGGAACGCAATGCCTGCAACACGTCCATGTTCAGCAGTTTACCATCTTCTGCCAGTTTTGTAAATGCAAGATTTTCTCTGATGCATGCAGCAGCTTTTGGATTCTTCTCCACAAACACTGCATAAGAAGCTCCTCTGCTCAGAGCTTCGATTCCGATCCCGCCACTTCCGGAAAAAAGATCCAGGAAACGGCATTCCAAAAGCTCCGGCTGAAGTATATTAAATAATGTTTCTTTGATTCTGTCAGTAGTAGGTCTTGTGTCTATCCCCGGAATTGTTTTCAAATTAAGCCTTCTGGCTTTACCTGCGATCACTCTCATTTCAGATTCAGTCTCCAATCCAGGTCTCCTCTTGCAAGCCCTAAAATAAGAAGTTCTGCTGTGGCAATATTTGTCGCTACAGGAATATTGTACTGGTCGCATCTTCTCACGATGCTTGTGATATCCGGTTCTTTAGGATCAATCATGACCGGATTGTAGAACAGAATGACCATATCAAGATCCTGACGCTCTACCATCTCCATAAACTGCTTGTCTCCACCAATACTGCCGGCAAGGAATTTATGCACATGAAGGCTTGTCGCTTCTTCTATTCTCCGTCCGGTTGTACCTGTGGCATAGACCTCATGTTTGGCAAGTATATTCTTATAAGCGATGCAGAAATCTTCTATCAGTACTTTTTTACTGTTATGTGCGATTATACCTAAGTTCATAGTTTCTCCTCTCCGTTTCTCCTATTTATTTTGCGGATTTTATCTTTTATCCACAATCCTAACTGTAATTATAACAAAGCACTAAATAAAACGCAATTAAAACTTAAAAAATATACATAATTCATAATTTATTAATATTTTTCTTACAGTCATCATGCAAGTTTTCCTGTTTCCATGCTCTTCCTGTCCATGCGAAAACTTCCAGTGTATTATTTCTGCATCTTCATATACTAGCATTGCAACACAAAAACACTTTCAAAAGAAAACAACAACCAAGGAGGAAATTGATATGTCAAACACAAAATCTTCTAACCAGACAGCTGTACCGGAAGCAAAAGGTGCGTTAGACCGTTTCAAATTCGAGGTTGCAAATGAATTAGGCGTACCGCTTACAGACGGGTACAACGGTAACCTGACTTCTAAACAGAATGGTTCTGTCGGAGGTTATATGGTCAAGAAAATAGTATCAGAACAACCGCTGAATTTCAATTCTATATTTTATATCATTCCCAGAGTCATTGTCAACTACAGAACAACATTCCCAGGTATTTGTTACTGTTTACGCACCACTATCCCGAGACATATAACCCCCGAAATAATTGTATTATAGCCTTTATTCTCGGCCGGTCTTATGATAAGATTCTCCGACATTTCCGGAACCGGAACTTGGTGTTCGCTGTCCCAGAGTGATCATATGTAATCGTCTGGACGCAGTGCGTGAGTCTAATGCGATTGGAGTATCAAGGATAGCAGGAATTCATGCAGGATTATGGCATTTTAAAATAGTCCATATTCAGAAAGCCCTCAGATATAGACAAAATCTATAGCTGAGGGCTTTCTTGTGTCTTTGGTTATGTATTTTCCTTATTCCGGAACCGGCAGAGTCACTGTGACAGGCTCATGCTCCAGTGCTGGAATAATTTTCTGCATCAGATCTTCAGTTGTGAATTTGAGACTCGAGGTATTAATACAGGGATGACAGCCGAAGTATGGCTCCTTCATGACGTCTTCATCAATAAGAAGCTGTACTTTCTTCTCAGAATCATTCATCAGTCCCAATACACTGACGGATCCAGGGGTGATATCAAGATATTTCTCCATATATTCCGGTTTGGCAAAAGATAATCTGGCGGAATGGATCTGCGCAGAGAGATCTTTTGTCTTAAACGGTTTATCACCAGGCATCAGAAGAAGATAAAAATCCGTCTCCTGACGATTGCACAGGAACAGATTTTTGCAGATCGTGGTGTTGTCGCCAAGGGCGTGGTCAATTTCTTCGCAGGCTTCCATAGTCATAGCAGCCTCATGGTCAATACGCTGATATTGAATACCTAGCTTGTCTAAAAAATCATAGACGCGGATTTCTTTGTTCAGACGGTTATCTGTATTTTCGGGTCTTCCCTTTTGTAATTTCATTTCATAACTCTCCTTTTTTTCATTTATCAAAGTGTAATCCTTTTGTAAGCGGAATGTCAACAGAAGAGCAAATATCCAGAATATTTTTCTGGTATCCTGTACATTCTACCACCTCCGCGGAATAGATCACCAGCACTCCAGCTCTCCCCACCTTATGATACCAACCGGTTTATCCGCAGCAGGAATATCATGTGATGCTCCATAGTACCCATCAGTACCCGCTATATATCCGCTGAAACAACATCTCATCCAACTGCATCTACTGCCAGCATCCCTGCATCCTGACATGGATTATTCCCCCATCCTATCCACAATGCTGTAGATACTTACATAGAAAGCCTCCATGGGGATAAAACGGTACTCACAGCAATGGAACTGCCGGATATCAAAGAGTTTAACAAAATCGGCTATTCAATAGCCGTAGTAGTTTATATACATAAGTTTATGCGCCCTTTCTTATCGACCTCTGCCGCATCTATAAGATACAACCAATCTAAACATAACAAAACATGGGACATATTGGAAAGGAATTCTGTTTTCGCACGATTTACATTTTCTGCGGACCGGTAAGCCTCTTTCAGTGCCTGACGAGATTCAATCTCTGCTTTCTTCTCCTGTGTCACATCCATGGATGCCAGCAATACCTTTTCCAGCTTTCCATTCTTCCATTCCAAGGGAATATAAGAAGCGATTTTATAAGTCTTTTCATCCAGGCTGCAATATTCAAACTTATAAATATCATTTTCACTTTTCAGTTTTTTCCGAATATTATCCGGGGCTATCAGGATATCTATAGCTTCCAGTGGTTCCAGTGTCTTATACCTTTCAAGAACCTGCATCTGAAAATCATGATAAAAGCCCAGAGGTTTATATATCATCTGTCCATTCAGGTTGTAGGACTCATATCTGTCATTTTCCAGATCACAGACAACAAAGCGGTCAACCAGACGTACGATACTCTGAATCAGCTGCTCCATGGAAGCATTATCTGCTGCCATCTGCAGATGCCGTGCGCTCTCTACCTTTGCCTCTGTGATATCACGCAAGAAAATCATGGCATATTCTGAATCCTCTATCTCTCCACGTATGATCACATTGCGAACCCATCGTTCTTCTCCATTCAGAGTGATTCGACACTCTAAAGACAATTCAGTTTCCAGCCCCTTCAGCCTTTCTGCAATATAATCACGGTCATAAAAAGCGGATACCGCCTTCTTATCTGTTTCCATAACATAGGAATCCACAAAATGCTGTATCAGTTCATCCCATGTATGACTCTGTTCAAAGACGGTCATCAGGGACGGTTCAACCTTAAAAGTATCAAAAATATTCGCTTCCAGATTCACATAATACTCGCACAGATCTGCTTTCGTTGGAACACTGAACTTGATACAATTTAACCTTGTTTCCCCTAGGGGTGTTCAAAGGGGGTTCATTTGAACACCCCCTTGAGAAATGGCACTTGCAGGCATAAAAGAAGGCAGGCAGTCTCGTTATAAGACTACCTGCCTGTTGATTATTCTTATGCTGTTTTCTGTATTTCGCCAGTTCGGCAAACTGGAAGTTAGCGATTTCTTTTTCCGGTATTCTCTGTCCCACGGATTTCCTCATGATAGAAATAATCTACGATCACCGGATGCCCCTGCGGGACTCTGCCATAAGGCATTTCATTATCCACAAAGGCACAATCATACTTCTTAGCCATTTTCTCAGCTTTTACTTCAAGTGCTTCAAAGTAGCTGCGGTTATGCTTGTTATAGATCTCGTCGTAAAGTGGTACAAGATCAGGATATTTTCCGGCGATATAATCCATAATTGTCTTTTTGAAACCGCCTCGAAGATTGAGATTTTCGAGCCAGAACAGATCGCACTGATCCTTTACCCGCTCAAAGATTGCTTCAAAATTCGTGATACCGGGGAATACCGGGGATACGAAACAGACTGTACGGATACCTGCTTCATATACCTGCTTCATAGCAGCGATACGGCGCTCAATGCTCGAAGCAGAATCCATATCGTTCTTGAAATTTTCATCTAGTGTGTTGATCGACCATGAAACGGTTACACGTCCAAGCTTCTTCAACAGATCAATATCCCGTACCACAAGATCCGACTTTGTGCAGATCAGAATATCTGCGTCACTGCCGATCAGCTGCTCCAGAAGTTTTCTGGTATTCCCGAATTGCTCCTCCTGTGGATTGTAGCCATCTGTCACAGAACCGATGACCACCCGCTGTCCGGCATATTTCTTCGGATTTTTAATTTCCGGCCAATGCTTCACATCAAGGAAAGTGCCCCATTCCTCCTTGTGCCCGGTAAAGCGCTTCATAAAAGAAGCATAGCAATACTTGCAGGCATGTGTACAGCCCACATAGGGATTGACCGAGTAACCGCCTACCGGCAGACTAGACTTAGTCATGATGTTCTTTGTTTCCACCTCACGAATGAGGATTCCATTTATTACTTCTTCCATGATTTCTGTACCTCTAACACTTTATTAAATTCTTCCGGCATTTCCTGAATCATATTTTCATCCCCTATGATAGGGACAAGGTCTTCCTTCATAAACACCGGAATGCCGAGCTTATGTGCCTGGTCCGTCAGAGACCATGCCCATTCCGGCTCCGTATGAATCTTCCTGCTCTGAGCTCCGGTCATGGTGCCGACAACGATCCAATTGATTCCGGAAAGGTCAACTGTGCCGGGATCATCAAATAACGGCTCAAAGGTAACATGGTAATGTTTTGCTCTGACGTTTTTCCGAAGGGCGTCGATACGCCACCGTTCTGCTTTCCTCGTCACCGTAACGCCAAACCATGCGTTTTCCAGATCGGTATCAAAATCCAGCAAATCAGGTCGCTTGGTAAGGAACAGGAACTGATGCTGTGGATTTTCACGAATCTTTGCAAATACCTCGTCTCTCCATTCCGGCTTCCATCCAGAGAGATCGCTCATGCCGGTAAGAAGAAAGTTCTGCGGACGTTTCTTTTCCATCATCTTGAGCTTACCCGGAAAGAATTCAGGGTCAGCGAAATCATCAATCATATGCCAGCGTTTCACGTTGTTGCGGGCATAGCAATATGTACACCCCACTGTGCAGCCAATGACGATATTCATGTTCTGAATCTGATCTTTGATACAAATACTCATGACTTCTGCCACTCCTCAAGATTCTTTCTGATGCGGTCGAGGCATTCCTCAAACCGGATAATTTCTTCCTCTGAAAAACCTTTGTAGTAAATACTGCCCATCTCATCAGATACAGAATCGTACTCGCCCTTTAAGGCATGTGCTTTCTCAGTCAGAAACAGGAGCGTTTTCCTTTTGTCCGTTTCAGACTGAACACGACTTATCAGCCCTTGATTTTCCATTCTTTCCAGCATCGTAGTAAGAGATGTTATCGCTAATCCGCATTTAGTCGAGAGTGACCTGATTGAAATACCATCCTTCTGCCACAGCACATAAAGAATACGCCCCTGGGCTCCATTAAACGCATCAATATTCTTTTCACTGAGAATCTTCTCGAAAATCCGGTCTCCAAGCTGTTTTATTTTGGTAACAAGAAATCCTCCATTCATTTCCATGCAAAAGCTCCTATATAGTAGTTTATTAAAAACATACTATATAGGAGCTTTATTGTCAACAGTTTATATGTCTTAATAGGTAAATTCCGTTTTTTTTCAATTCTCCAAACTGGAATTTATATAATTATTCCTCTAACTTTCCCCATTTTACAGGCTTTTCCGCCTGTCCATTAGTGAAATGATATGTAGTTTCCCTTATTTTTGCCCTTATGAGATAATCACAAGGGAAATAAGGGAATTTTTTTAGTCATTACCTACCACTTTATCAAGAAGCCGAACCGATTTTCGTTTCGCATCTCTTGTGGAGTGAGCATAGACATTCATTGTGGTACTGACATCTGAGTGTCCCAACAATTCCTGTACATCTTTTGGGGCTGCTCCATTTGCTAAAAGGTTGCTTGTATAGGTGTGACGTAACTGGTGGAAATGAAAGCCTTCAAATCCCTCTAATGCTTTTGCCACCTTTCTGCATACCGTCCCCAAAGTAGTCGGAAGTTCCAGACAACCATCCGGTCTTAAGCAGACAAAAGAAATTTCTTTATAATCTGCCGGGACTTCCTGCGTTCTGTCTAAGCAATAATATTCGTAGTACACTCTGTTTTTCTCTTTGACCTCTTTGTAGTAGTTCGTGTGATAAAGTTCTCCATACTGCATTCGATTTTTTAACTGCTCTTTCCGGGCATTACGGAAAATCTCTACCAGTGTATCTCCAAAATCAACAACCCTTACTTTTTTCCGCTTGGTTGGTCCGATGATATATTTGCGCTTTGAGCCATCATATCGGATGCTGCGTCTTATGGTAAGGCATTGTTCTTCCAGATTTACGTCCTGCCATGCCAAACCACAGGCTTCTCCAATACGAAGCCCGGCATAATAGGCTATCTGGATTGGAAGTATTGCGGCTGGGTTCTTTTTTTGCAGATAAGCAAGCAGTCTTTCATAATCTTCTCGTGAAATTGGTTGGACATTTCCGTCCATATCCTCATCAGAAAACAAATCCACTTCATCCGTCTGATACCGCAGTTTAATATACTGCATAGGATTGAACGTAATATACTGCTTTGGAAATACTGCAAAGCGGAATGATTGCTGCATGACTGCGGAAAAAGAATGGATGTAATCTTTGCTGTAACCCTTTCTCTCTTTTCCATCGGGATGAACTCCCCCGAAGGAAAGCAAATCGAAGAAAGATTGCAAATGTTCAGAGGTTACATTTTTCAGTTTACGTTCTGCCAATGGGTGTTTCTTAATATTTCGGATTGTTCCGAGGTAATTCTCCACCGTACCATTGCTGAGCGTACCTGTTTTTAATTCCTCCTCTGCCCACACATCCAGAAGTTGTCCGACTGTGAGATTTTCCGCTTTGGCAACAAATTTCTTTTTCTCATAATCATCCATTGCCTGACGGAGCAGCTTTTCAGTTCCACTTTTGCTTTCTGTTCCAACGCATTCTTTCTGAACAAGATTGCCGCTTGCGTCCTCTACATAGAAGCGGTAGTACCATTTCTTTCCTTTTTTCTTACAGATCCTTTTGCCATAATCGTATGTCTCCTTTCGATATTAGACAATCGGAACTGATGAAATGCTTCGTGCGTGTAAGTATATCATAACTCCGGTTGTCTTACTATACCGATTCGGAATCTTCGTATAAGACTTCTGATAAAAGATTTGCAAGCCTTTGTTCTGCTGTTTTTTGTTTCTTGGAATAGAGCCTTACAATGTCTGCCATCTCATTAAAAGCATTGATGGTAGGAGTGATTTCCCTTAAGAACATAATCTCATTATATTCATCATTCGATTCAAACCCTATTGTTTTGGCAATATCCGTCTGACCAGCATTTCCCTTGAAGTTTTTGCAGGCGAACTGGAAGGAATCCAAAAACAGACCATATTGTTTTAACATCAGCAGTAATAAATCTTTTGAAAAAGCATCTTCTTCTTTGGTAAGGGCAAGCGGTAACTGTTCCAGAATATCTCCCATCGCATCACGAATCTGTAACTCTCTCTTATCCGTAATGTCGGTTTCATATTCATCTGTTTCCCCTTTGAGCCATTCCACAGATACATGGAGTGCTTCCGAAAGACCTTCCAGCACCATTTTTTTCGTATTGTCAATCGAACCATTCTCATAACGCAGGATTGTAGAAGCGGTAACCCCCATCTTTTCTGCGACATAAGGCTGTGTCAGATTCAATTCCAGACGGCGCTGTTTTACTCTGCTGCCTATCAGCTTGCGTAGTTCTTTATCTTTCATGCTGACTGCCTCCTTTTTCGGTATGTATGAATTATAGCATTGTTTTTCCGAAATTGCAATATGCAATATAAAAATTATTTTTAATATTTCGTAACGCTTGACAAAAAGATTTGGAAAGGATATACTTACATCACAAGAATTGCATAATGCAATTTATAAGGAGGTGATTATATGACGCAAAGAAAAATTGCATTATCCATCGAAGAAGCTGCTGACTATACGGGAATCGGCAGAAATACCTTAAGACAGCTTGTAGAATGGAAGAAACTTCCAGTATTAAAGGTTGGTCGCAAAGTCCTGATTAAAACCGATATTCTGGAAATGTTTATGGAAGCTAATGAAGGTCGTGATTTGAGGGATAGAGGAAATGTAAAAGCCGTAACAAGAACTGCGGCAAATTAAAAAGGCGGCTTCCGAAGAAACCGCCAAAGGTTCTATCAGACCGAAGCCATGATATACCTACACGCAAGAAGATTATACCATGTGCTTCTTCTGATACGCAACCGAGAACTTATGTTTGCAAAAGAAAGGGGAATGTAATCATGGCAAAATCAACAAAAAGTTATGAAGAACGAATGCTTGAAATGGAAAAGAAGGAACAGGAAAGCCTTGAAAAGGCGAAAAGATATGCAACACAGAAGAAAGAACTTCTGAAACGAAAGAAAGCCGAAGAAAGTAAAAAACGAACCCATAGGCTCTGTCAGATTGGCGGTGCAGTGGAATCCGTTCTTGGTGCACCTATTGAGGAGGAAGACATCCCAAAGCTGATTGGTTTTCTGAAAAGGCAGGAAGCCAATGGGAAGTTTTTCTCAAAGGCAATGCAGAAAGAAGCCAATACCGATATGGAGGAAGTGTAATGGCGGAGGGGATGAGTTTTTCATTCCCTTCATTGCTTTTTCATGAAGGGCGCACTTATGGACAACCAGAGGTCGTCCCAATAAGTTTGCCACAAGTGGCAACCGGTCTGCGCTCACGCTTGCCGGGCTCGTTCCGTCGGCGGGGCTTTCAGCCAGACCTGCTCATGCCGCAGGAGGCACTCTTCGCCAGAGGGGCGCATTCCATGCAGACTGCTATGCGCAGGGCACTCTTACGCAGAGGGCGTTCCGGCAATGCTGCTTTTTCTAAAATTGAAAGCAATGTTGCCGGAAATCTATGCCGGATGTGCAGAAAGGAGGAATCCAGACATGGCGATTTTTCATTACACAATCAAAATAGTCGGACGAAGTAAAGGAAAATCTGTTATCTCCGCTTCTGCATATCTCAATGGGGATGTGATGAAAAACGAAGAAACCGGGAGTATCAGTTATTACACTTCTAAAAAAGAAGTGGTCTACACCAGTCTGATGATGTGCGAAAACGCACCTTCTGAATGGCAGATAGTACCAGAGGAAAATATAAAACGCTTTCAAAAGTCTGTCCGATACAAAAGGTCAGAAGATAAAGAAGCTGCTATAAAAAAATTTAAAATCACATTTCAAAAACAGAGGTTATGGAATGAGGTATTGAAGATTGAAAAAAGTGCGGATGCCCAACTTGGCAGGTCATTTGAATTTGCCCTTCCAAAAGAATGGAGCAGACAAGAACAGATTCAATATACAGCCGACTATATCCAAAAAACATTTGTGGATAAAGGAATGTGCGCTGATTGGAGTATCCACGACAAAGGGGATGGCAATCCTCATGTCCATCTGCTTCTGACTATGCGCCCTTTTAACCCGGATCATTCTTGGGGAAAGAAAGAAGTCAAGGATTGGGAATTTGTCAGAGATAAAAACGGAAATATCGTGATTGATGAATCCCATCCGAACTGGTGGCAGGATAAGAAAAACCCTGACCGTCATGGAATCCGTATCCCTGTATTAGACGAAAACGGAATCCAGAAGATTGGTGCAAGAAACCGCTTGCAATGGAAACGGGTGCTGACCGATGCTACTGGATGGAACAATCCAAAAAACTGTGAACTATGGCGGAGTGAATGGGCAAAGGTATGTAATGAACATCTGCCTTTGCAGAATCAGGTCGATCACCGTTCTTATGAAAAACAGGGAAAACTCCAGATTCCTACCATCCATGAAGGCGCTGACGCAAGAAAGATTGAACAAAAGTTTCTTGCCGGGCAGGAAATAAAAGGTTCGTGGAAAGTAGCGGAAAATCAAATCATAAAACAACAAAACACGTTATTGCAAAAGATACTGGACACCTTTGGGAAAGTATCGGGTGCATTATCATTATGGAAGGAGCGATTAAATGACATTAGAAGAAAGCCGGGAAATTATACCCTTAATGGAATCCATGATTGGGCAAATCGAAGAACAGCAGACCTTAATGGCAGAAATGATTCTGGAAATGCAGAACCGGGACACCCAACTCTCTCTTATGCAGGAACAGAATCAGAAATTGCAAAAATTAAACAACGAGTTATCCGGGCTGCTCAACATTTTGCCAAATACCGAGGAACTGCTTTCCAAGATGGAAGAACAGAAAACGAAGATAGAACTTTTGGAAAACGAAAATCAGCAATGGCAGAAATTGGCACAGAAGCTGAACAGCGAAAACAGTTTATTACTGAAACAGAACACCGAATTGCTGAACTGGAACAGCAGATAGAGAAAGGACGTGATATAGATGAACGAATCCAGAGAATTAAAGAACGCCGAACAGTTGGAAGAGCTTCTGCTCCTGACCGAGGAGATACAAGAAGAACTGGAACAGAAAGACCAGCTTATCGTGGAACTGAAGACGCAGCTCAACGAATCTCTGATCTTGAACGAGAAATTAAACAAAGAGAACAGAGCCGGGAATATTCAAGCATTAAAGAACGACTTGAAGCTGGCAGACAGAGCATTGCGGAACGAGAAAGAGAAGCTGCGAAGCGCAAACGTCATGATCGGGGAATATCAAAATAAAATACGCTGTTTAACACAACAACGGGATTATGCCCGGACACATCAGAAAATCGTAGAGATACCGGTAGAAAAGCCGGTACTCTATGAAAAATGTGAATCCTGTGACCGGACAGCCTATCAGAATGCAAAAGCGAAATACGGAACACAAAAAGAGCGACTTGCCGGACAGTATAAAGCAAAAACGGTAATGTTCCAAACAACCTTGTTCCTTCTTGCATGGTATTCGCTGACAACCACTCTTTTTCAGGCAGTACAGTCCAATGTGTTCCTTTCCGATTGTAAATCATTCTTCCATGATGCAGCGTCATTCCTACAAACTTTTATCGGTTGGACAATTGATGCCGGGCAATCTGTGGCACAGATTAGCACAAAAATTCCAAATCCTTTTATAGCCGGAATGGTATATTGGTTATTTCTGATATTGGTTGTCGGAATATGTGTGGCAGGGACAGGGATACTGGCGATACTGATAGAAATAAAGGTTATAGAATTATATAAGAAAAACTGTTGGGATGTTATTACTCTACTGATGATACTGACAAGTACTGCTGTCATCATTTATTTTGGAGAAGCAATTAAAAAAGCACTTTCCGTAAATCTTCTATTGCTTTTCGTACTTTCTCAGGGAGTATATCTTGGAATCAGATGTTATTTGAAAAATCGGTTAGGTACCAAGCAATATTGGTGAAAACATGCTAAAAAACGTATAATAGCAGGGGATAAAACATCGTCCCCTACTATTATATTATCCTTTTCCAATTTCTAGTAGGATATGCCTGTTTCATTATGCTTTTTTAAAAGCCTTAGTTTGAATGCTTTACTGTATTTCTTCCTAGACATAAATATGCTCCACATGGTACATAAAAAAGGACATGGCAATACCTCCTTGATACCACCGTATCCTTGAAAAAGGGCGACTTTAACACACCCTCCGTATTCTCATTTTTACAAAAGAAAACGGCGGTTTTGATTGTTATTTCAAAACCGCCGTTAAAATGGCATGAGAACTTTCTACTTCATAAGCGGTTTTTTTTCATGCTTATGAAGTAGAGAATTTTTACCTTATCGTAAATTCGCAAGATAAATTATATGTATCGTAATCCCAATCTCTTTCACTTTCAAAGAACGCAAATTGTTTAATCAAACGATAGTGTCCAGCAGGCAATTCTCCATAAAAACTTTTAACATCAATTTCTAATGTTAATCGTTCGTTAGGCTTAATAAAGCAATCCTTTTCATTGCTCTTTGAGGGGTCATCAAGCTGTTTAAGTTGATACCAAGTGCCGGATTGTTCAGCTTCTATTTCAAAATAATCTGGTGAATATTGGTATTCTTTATCAGAAGTATTTTCTATTAGAAATGAAAGGTGCTTTAAGTCTAAATCCTTTTCTGTACTCATTGAAATCTTCAAATCGCCCAAAGTGTCAAGCGCTTCTTCACTTCCATAAGGAGAAACCTCATATTCTTCGGAATAATCTTGTACTACATGATTATCACTGTCCTTTGCTTGACTACACCCAACAATACACACCAATAACAATAAGGTTAGAAACATACATATTATTTTTTTCATTTGTCCTTATCTCCTTTCTTTTAAATTTATAATAGCAATAAAATGTCTATTTTCAATCAACTTTCATTGCAATTTATTTTCACTGTAACACATGCTCCCCCTGCTTTATTATTAGCAATTTGGATATTTCCGCCATGTCTTTCACTTAAAATCTTACTAATATTCAGCCCTAACCCCAAATGTTCAGTAGCTATATCTTTCGATGATTTATAAAATGGTAATGTCGCCTTTTCAATATCAATATTTTTAAACCCGCAACCATCGTCTGAAACAGATATAACTAAATTATCATTCTCTATTACTACGCTAATAGCAATATCACTTTTTGCGTATCTAATACTATTAGAGAGTAAGTTTTCATAAATCTGCATGACTGTATCTAAATTGATAAACAAGGTTATATTATTACCGCTTGTAGTAATTGAAAAATGTTTGTCATAACAAAGTGCTTCTGCTGTGTTATTAAAATTATCAATAAGTGAATGAAATGTAATCTGTTGTCGTGGAATATCAATATCCTCTAACCTGTATAAGTTCGTCATAGCATTTACATATTTTTCAAGACGTGAAATATTTTTTGACATTACTGATATTTCATCTAATATTTCTTGTTGTGATACTAAGCCTTTGGGAATAAAGGAAAGCAGCATAGTAGCATGACCCTTTAGTAAAGTCAAAGGAGTGCGTAAGTCATGCGAAAAAGCAGCATTTAGACGGCGCTGTTCAGCAAATTGTCGAAACATAGTTTCATTATTTTTCGACAAACAGTCTTTCATTTTTTCAAAGGCATGACAAAGTTTCCCCATTTCATCATTTAATGGATATGATAACGTAAAATCTAAGTCATTTGCTTCAATTTTATGATACGCATTAGTTAATAGCTTAATAGGTTTCGATAATTTTTTTTTATAAAAAAATGTTACACAACATATCATACTAATAGATAATACGATAGGAATAATTGCAATATTTAATGAACCTAAAGCACTGTCAATAAGCCTATCCCGGTTTGTAAAATTAGGTAAAACTTCGATATATGAAACATGGTTCGGATAGACATATTCGTGTACTGGGCGTTCTTTTTGATAATCAACATTGAACTTGCATATCTCGTTTCCTTTCGTGTCAAATATTGTGTATTTTGTTTGGTCATTACTATAAGTGGCGGTAAATGAGCCATTTTCCGGTATATCATACCTCGTTGACAGATTTTCATACTTATAGTTTAAATTTATTCTGTATCTGTCAACCATTGAAATTAAAAGTATACAAATAATTATTCCAATCAACAACGAAAACAAAGCATAAAGAACAAAGGTCATTCTAATACTCATGCTATTTAACCGATTGAACAATCTGCTTCTCTTTAATTTTTCCATCTATATCCGCACCCCCAAACAGTTTCAATGTAAGGTCTATCGCCTAAAGATAAAAATTTTGCCCTAATACGTCTGATATGTTCTGTAACAACTGTATTATCACCAATGCCGTCTAATCCCCAAACTTTTTCATAAATAGTTTCCCGGTCAAAAACAATTCCTTTGTTTTGCGAAAGGAAAGATATTATATCAAATTCCTTTTTGGTAAAAGCCATATCCTTATTATGATAAAACACAATACGTGAGGAATAATCTATAACCATATCTTCATCAAATTGCACCTTTGAAGATATATTGTGTCTTTTTTCTCTGCGAAGATGTGCTGCAATGCGAGCTTCTAATTCATCAACAGAAAATGGTTTTATTACATAGTCGTCTGCGCCAATAGAAAATCCTTTTATTTTATCACTATCTTCAATGCGTGCTGTTAAAAAAATTATAGGGCATGAAACATAATCCCGTATCCTTTCGCAAACAGTAAATCCATCTATATCTGGCATATTGACATCTAACAAAATAATGTCAGGTTTTTTTTCTACTTCTTTTAATGCAGCATTTCCTGCTGTTGCAGTATATACCGTATATCCAAGTTTGCTGAAATAGCAATACAGCATTGATACAATTTCTTTTTCATCGTCTACAATTAAAATACTCTGCGCCATAAATATGCCTCCATTGTGAATATCTGATTTAAGATTATCAAACAAAAATCTATTTCTAATCAATTTCTTTAATTTTCGATGTCATTAGTTATTATATATGGCAATATGAGTTGTAGCAACCTTACTCTACATGTTTTATGCTCTATTACTATCCACACTATGATGTGTGTAATCATATCCCGAAAGCCATACCAAACAAAGCAGTCTATGGCAGATTTAGAAATAAGTCCTATGATTATTGAAAAATAAGAAAATATAAAAATTAGAGTGAAGTAATTATATTACAAAAATGAAAAACGGGAGATACACAGATATTGTGCTATCTCCCATATTGTTTTTAGTGTCATATCAAGGCTCATTTATTAGTGGTAAAATTAGCGTTTTTCTATATTTCTCAAAATGCTTGAAAGTAAAGTGTTCATATGGATAATCGAAAATCAGATATAAACTTTTGTTTAAATTGCCTATAATTCAAGTGAATCTTCTGCATCCACCCACATCTGTAAATTGCCATCAAGATATAATCTTGCATATTCCAAAGGCTCATCCACAGCCAATGAAGTAAGCGCACATTCTGATCCATATGTGGTTTTTAAATTTTTTTCAGCTTCCCAACAATTAATGCGAAGCATATATCCGGCACTTGTGTAAACATCAATACTATCGTGGTTTATGTTGTATTCTGCATAAATTGTTCTCATTGTATCTTATCTCCATTTTTTAATAATCATTTACAGAGTTAAATATCGAAAACATTTCATTCAGTTCACCATGTCGTTATTGTTATATGTTATACTATGTACGAATTTTTCTTTCCCTTAATTTTTCCCATATTAAGGTTCATGAAAACCAATGAGAGAATATAATACAAGGGAAAGAGTAAGGGAAAGTTCACTTGCTACAAACTTAGTATTTTCAAGGGTTTGTGAGGAATTTGATAATCAAATATAACAGTTATTAAATTTCCTAAAATAAGTGAAATATCAACTGGAATTGTTCAAGCTTTTCAAATACTAACGTCCTTAATTCTGTTCAATAATTGATTTATAGTAGTTACCAAAGTCAGCAAGTGAATTAACAATTGGAAGCATTTTTGTTCCGAGTTCCGTTAAGCCGTATTCAACTTTCGGTGGCTGCTCATGGTAATCGTGGCGATATGCCAGCCCATCACTCATCATTTGTCTTAAACTATCTGTCAAAACCTTTTGTGAAATACCATCTATACTTCGTTGTAGCTCATTGAATCTCCATGGACGCTCTTTTAAGTTACGCAAAATCAGCAGTTTCCATTTTCCTCCGATAAGAGATACTGCTGTTGCAACTGGGCATTCCGGTAATTCTTCTTTTGCTCGCATAATTCTCACCTCCGAGTCTATTGTAACACATTCATTTTTGAGTGTACAGTTACAAAAAAGTGCGTACTTGTTTTTGTATGTGTCTCACACTATACTAATACCAAGCAACCAGAAACTACAAATTAACTATGGAGGTTATTATGGCAAATTACACAAAAACAACTATTGGAAAGGAAAACCGAATTGAGCTGCATGAAAAGTTGTCTTTAACAGGTGCAGAAATCAGTTTAAACGAACTACCTGCAGGAGCAAATGTCCCATTTGTTCATTCTCATAAAGAAAATGAAGAAATCTATGGAATTCTTTCAGGTAACGGCAAAGCCATAATTGATGGAGAAGAAATTAGCCTTTCAACTGGAGACTGGCTAAAAATCGCACCTACTGCAAAGCGTCAGTTTTTTGCATCCGATATTTCTGGAATTACTTATATCTGCATTCAGGTAAAAGAAAACTCTCTGGAACATTTTACAGCAGAGGATGCCGTAATCGGCTAATTAAAAGTATTTATTTACAAAAATGCACAGTTCACGATAAGCTAAGAACTGTGCATTTCTTTTTTGTTCAATATTACGTTTTCTCAATTTTTCAAACAAGAAGTTATCAGTGATTATCTTTTAGAAAACAGCCAACTACAGCGACGCCAAATCCAAGAACACCTAGGACATATCCCCAAAAATTATTTGTTGTCACAGCAATTCCTAAAGGTATTATTGTAATCCCCAATAACTCAATCTTAATTCCTTTCATCGCAAATACCTTCGTTACAGTCGAGTAGACTAAGACCTCTCAATCTTAGCCCCTCACAGATCCGTACGTGCGGCTTTCCCGCATACGGCTCCTCATAGTAACATTCGCTTCAATATAAACAATAATACGTTTCGTAGTATCATAATATAAT
Source organism: Blautia sp. Marseille-P2398 (assembly GCF_964240315.1). Classification (NCBI taxonomy): domain Bacteria; kingdom Bacillati; phylum Bacillota; class Clostridia; order Lachnospirales; family Lachnospiraceae; genus Blautia; species Blautia sp. Marseille-P2398. The sequence continues at coordinate 42,324 of NZ_CAXSTD010000003.1, read as the reverse complement.
TCTAAGGTGTATATAGGATTGATGTTTTTATCTATATTCTCTACTTTTTCCCAGTTCTCGATATCTAAAATAGCATTGACCTTATCTTTGGACGGTACTTTCGCAGAAAAATTTATTTTCCTACTAAGCACACGTGGTGACTTTGAAGAATGTCAGACGATTTTTTATGAAATCAAAAAAGAAACACTGACCGTTATAGTCAGTGCTTAGTGCTAGTGTACCGACAAGTTGATTCTTGAAACAATCTTGCAGGATAAATTTTTTTATTTCAAGACGGAGGAAGGAGGCGTAGCGGTGGCTACGGCGACCGACGACAACGCGGAAATAAGAAATTTAGACGCAAGATTGTTCTAGAAATCAACTTGTTGGTACACTAGTTTTGTTACCCATTTTTGCATACAAAAAGGACACCTGCCAAAATCTGCCAGTGTCCCTACTATATTTTTTTAATCACACATCTATATAGTATAAAAGGTATCGGAATCTCTTCTGTTCAAATATCTTTTCCATATATTATGATGATATGGAAACAGTGGCAACCGGCTGACATGGTCAAACTTTCTGACTTTAGTCCCTTCTGGCTTTGCGTCCCTGCCTTTCAACAGGTTTGCCTTTAAAATAATGTTCATTTTTTCCAAAAATAAAATACCATGTGGTTTTTCTTACGTCAATAATATTTTGGTGGAAAATTTACATATATTTTAACCGAATCAAGTAACTCCCCTGTGGAGATTGCGAAAAGCAATAAGCAGTGGGTGAGGACCTGCTGTTTATTTTTCTAATCCCGCGGAAAAAATGCCCATTCGCCATTTCCAACATACCCTCTTTCATACCGCCTATAATAAAATCGAATCTATAAACATGGAAAGTTACTGTCCAGTGAACCCCTGAACAGTAACGGTTCCAATACACACTTTTTATTCCGTATGGTTCTTTCCAGTTTTCCACATAAACTGTTAGTAAAACTGGTATCTTTTTTCTTAAAAGCGAAATCTCTGCAACATTCCTGACAAATCAGAGGGGATACTGCAATGTATAATATGCATTGCCGGTATCCCCTCTGATTTACTCAACCATTATTCACAATTTTTTATTTCATTTTAACTTTTCTGACATTTGACCATTCGCTGAATGTTTTTGAATTATCCTCAGAAGTACGGTTCCATGCATGTAAACCAATATAATAAGTGCCTGATTTAACATTCTTAAATGTAACAGTTACTGTATTTCCTTTTATCTTCTTTACGTAATAATTCTCTCCTGAAACAGCAGGGCGTTTCTGTCCGTTAGTTCTGGTAAGGGTGTCACTGAGAACCACATCATATCCCTGAGAGTTTTTGCTCTTCGTATATTTTACTGTCACTGTGGAACCTTTCACAGTTACTTTACTGATCACAGGTGTCTGTGGCGTAATGGTACTTACATCTACTTGATGGATTTCAGACCACTGTCCAAATACTTTTTTGCCATCTTCACCTTTAAACCATGCGTGGCACGCCACATACCAGGTTCCCTTATCCATATATGCAAACGCAGACTTCAGTTCTTCCTGATTTTTCAGGACCTTTGTATACTGTCCTGTTTTGAGCATATCCTCAGAGGTACCGATCACATAATCATATTTCAGAGCACCCTTACACTCTTCATTCAGCACCATTTTTACGGAGTTTTTGGAAACAGATACATTCTTTATAACTGCTTTTGCAGGTCTGGTATAATTTCCGTCTGAATCTGTGATACTTCCGTCTGTACTGTAGGTATTTCCTTTGGTATCGGTTACAGTTTCATCCTTATTTACAGTTGGCTTTTTACCATCTGCATCAGGTGTCAGCTCCGTGCCATCCGGAAGTGTTACAGTTCCGTCTGAGCTGATCACGATTCCTTCCGGTGTAACAAGATTTCCATTTTTATCTTTCTCAGTTCCCTCCGGGTAAGTATCCGGTATCGGAGCGACAGTTGGTACCGGCGTTACTGTTGGATTCACCGATGGTGATGGATTTACCGACGGTGACGGATTTACCGACGGTGACGGGTTTACCGACGGTGTTGGATTTACTGACGGTGTTGGATTTACTGATGGTGTTGGATTTACTGTCTGTATGATTGTGGTATCTGATATAGTACAGTTCTGAATTTTATTATCCGGTGTTTCTGTAATGTCACTCCAATATGTATCCGGAGCAGATTCACTGTTGGAAGTTATTTTTTTACCATTTACCGCTGTTCCTTTTGTAGAATGAGATATAGTGACAGATTCAGTATATGCTTTACCTGGTTCCGCATTTTTGTTCATAACGGAAGTAGAACCTCCCTCCAGATATGCTTTTGCTATTTCTACATTTCCGGTGCCCTCAACTGCATTGCCACCGTTATCACCATCTCCTCGTCCTGCAACAGCAATCAACGTTCCTGCTCCGGAAATCGTTCCGTTGTCAAGAATCACCGCTGCACCGCCAACTGAAGTAGTTGCTATGTTTCCTCCGCCGTATGCTGCAAGCTGGCTGCCCTCGCCAATAGTAAGTGTTCCGCTGCTGACTTTCAAGGCTGGCTGTCCGCTGTAGCTTTTTCCTGTGGCAGGATCTGTTCCTGTGGCAGCTTCATCACCTTTGATATATACTTTTCCTTCTACCTTTACATTTCCGCTTATCACAACAACAGGTGATGTATTGTGACGTGCCTGTGTTCCATTGGGAAGGAAATTAGTGTTGGAGTAGATCATGGAATTCCTTATGGTCGCTCCATCATTCAGAATCAGCTGTCCATTAATGGAAGTACCTGTCAGGAATTTTCCGCTATAATCATCGTGATTGACAGATATTGTTCCACCATTTTCTACTTCAATCTGTCCATATATGGAAGAATCTCTCAGATTCAATGTTCCGCCATTTTCTACTTTTATCTTCACACTGCTGAGAACCTTCATATTGACCATTGTAAGATCACATCCAGCCGGTATGATCAATGTCTGGGTTGTAGCTTCTCCCTCTGAAACAGCATATCCCAGTTCTCCATATGTACCGCTGGTGTGAGAGCCATACCAGGCTTTAATCTCTGCCGGGACTGTTACAATATCATCTGTATCATTAAAATCAGGAATTACCCATGGATCCATATCATACATGTATTTTCCATCTGCAGTCTTGGTTGCATTTTCAAGCTTCAGATGATCTGCCAGTTTTTCCTTAGTACTGTAAACCTTGAAAGTAAGCTCATTACTTGTTACTGTACGCCCTGATTCATCAGTTACTGTAACATTGACAGGATATGTACCGATTTTAGCAGGAGTTCCGCTGAGAGACAGAGAACTGTCATATGTGGAATACATCCCTGCCATCCCACTTTCACTGTCAATGTTTACCTTTGTATTCTTTGTGTCAATTTTTACACCTGTTTCTTTTAACTCCTTCCAGTCAGCTTCAACAGGTTCCTGCCCATCCGGAAGATCAGCTGCTTCCACAACTACATTACTGTTTTTGTTGGATGAAACAGAAGTGGATGCCCCTGAAACTGCATCGTATTTCTGCTGCCCTGTAACAGCGCTTTCGAAGTATCCTTTTAATCTGACATGAAGAGTGTTCACTCCGTTAGATGCACCGTTAATATTAGTTTCACCAGAATCAGCTGTAACAACTTTGAAGTCATTTCCTTCTGCAGTTACCTTAAGATAAAGTTCTTTATATCCATCACTTTTTATTGTAATGACATTTCCAGTATGAAGTACAGTTGAATCAAATACAACACGATTATTACTGCTGTCTGGACAATATGCTTTTCTGCCATATAATGCTATTGCATAATCTGTTTTATCCCATACTGTCCCATCTACAGATATTTCTTTGATTTTACTGATATAATCAGAAACATTATTTTCATCAGCTGGTTTAATGATCTTGTAGTCTGTACCTGAAATTTCCACTTGATCTCCCGCAAATGTTGGCGCATCTTTGGTCTGTTCAGGTTCAGACTGTGAAGTTACTTTTTCAACGTTCCAGTGTTTTCCGGTTCCTGTTACCTTTAAAGTAAGATCCTTGTATCCGGTACTGGTGATTACAATCTCATTACCCACTTCAAGTCTATCTGGAGATAGTCCAACATAACCGTCTGAGTCTTTTTTAATATATGTTGTTCCTGTAAGATCCCACGAATAAGTTACTTCATTCCACTCTGTTCCATTAATAGATATTCCTGTAATTTGCTCAACATACCTTGAGTTAAGAGAAGTTTTTAGTTTACAAACATTCGCAAAAGAACCACTTTCATATTCTGCTATCACCTCCGGCGGTTCTTTCGCACTTTGTGTACCCTCATCCTGAGCCGCCTGTACATTCTCCTGCTCATCCGCAAAATCCGGTGTTCCCAATCCATCACTAAAGGAATCATCATCTGCCTCCTGTGTGATCGCTGAATCCGTAGTCATTGAATCTGTAAATATGTCTGCTGCACATACCGGTACAGAAGCAATCATGTTTGCCGCAATTGCCATAGACATCAGAATTGCCATTCTTTTCTTCATCTGTTTCTTTATCCTCCTGTAATATGATATCAGGGGCAAAAGATATTTCGTCCCTGACTTGAAGCTATCTGTGTATCATCTCATTTCAGATGAAGCGGATAAAATCCTCCGATTCATCTCAGTTCTTCAGTGGAAGTTTAAATGATCAAATCACGCAATAGTTTGCTTTGGTTAACTCTGTTGGTTAGTATATTCTAACCTGCGTGAAAATGCAAGAGAATTATTCTGCATCTGTTGAGAAAGTATCTCATAAATCAAGCAGTATCCTGTTGACAAATTTTTATCATTTCACAGCAAGATAAGACAGAATAGAGCAATTATGGCAATTCCATAAAATAATGCAGGTAATAAATCAGGTAACATCCTGCTATCAGTCTGAAAATATCATCTTCTATCTCTTTTTCGCTGCTGTTTAAAGTAATTTTGTTTCCTTCTATCTGAAGCCCCATTGTATCCGCGAGATTCTCAACCCGTTGCCTGTCATATTCTTTTTCATCCAAAAGAACAGACTTCTCATAAACCCTGAATTTTCCGGTTTCATCACATTCCAGTCTCAGATGCAGTTCAGGGAGTTTTCCGGGTTTAAAGGTTATCTCACTGTATGTCATAGATTGTCTTACTTTTGTGATTCCCTGTTTCACTGCCAGTATGATCCATTCATCCAATACAGGTCCTTTATACATAGGAAGTCCATATTGCAGATGTAATTGGGCCGCCTTGCTGATGCAAGCATTTCTGGTACGGTTATTCAGACGTTTATAAACATTGCTGCCCTCAACCGGGTAGTATTTCTTCAGTATCTTCTCTTCGGCTTTTGTCCATGGATCATTGGTTTTCCTGCTTAATCCCAGAATCATCGCTCTGTATTTGCATGCCTGAAGAGATCTTTCAGGAATAAGAGTATGCACATATCCGGCACCTTTTTCTTCATAATATCGGGAAATGATCGCATCCTCTTCCTGTGTCCATGGAAGTCTGTTATTGTCTGATCTGACATTTAAGTACTTAGCTCTGGACTGACAGGCAGTCAGAGTTCTCCCTTCCAATCGTTCTGCTGCCTTCCTGCCTTCCGCTTTGTAATATGTTCTTATAATTTCATCTTCTTCTGCAGTCCATTCTTTTCTTCCCTGTATGCAAAGACCTAATTTGGCAGCTCTTTTATTACATGCCTCTTTGGATCTTCCCTCCAGTCTTTTCTGAACTTCAGCACCTTCTGTCGGATAATAATTTCTCAGAATTTCATCTTCGCTGCTGCTCCATTTTCTGTTTGCCCCGGAATAAGTAAGTCCTAATGCAGCAGCTCTTCCTCTGCAGGATTCTGCTGATCTCTGATTTAAGCGATAACGTACCTTACTGCCCTCCGCAGCATAATACTCTCTGAGTATTTTATCCTCTGCCTCTGTCCATAATCTGACATATTTAACATCATTCTGTACAGTTGCTGAAGAGGAAATGTTTTTGGATATTTCCATTTTTGATGCCTGGATCCTGCAGCTTTTTGCAGTTCTTCCGGATAATCTTTCACAGACCTGATCTCCTTCTGCGGGATAGTACTTTCTTAATATTTCGATTTCATCGGCTGTCCATCTTTTTTTCGTATTTGCCATGTCTTACACCTGTTTTATATATTATTTCAAACTGAAATATTCACTACTTCTTACTTTTCGTAACCTTCGCAAAAGAATTCCATATGTGAATGCAATATCTACATAGAAATTCCTGAATGTACAACATATTCATACCCTGTCTCCGTAGTATAAGTTTTTTCCTGTCCCAGTGCCGGAATAACAGATTCAGGGCTGTGCAGACTTCCACTTTTAAATACGATCATCACTTCTGCTTTCTTTTCATTAACCGGAGTTATTTCTATATTATTGATTGTGTTTTCAATCATGGCCCTGGTGATATCTTTGGGTTTTACGCAGGAATATTCCTTTGCATAGTCTAATATCCTGTCCATCTGATCTGTCAATTCTGTTTTTGAAAGAGGTTTCATGCTTTTCAATTGTTCCAGATTCGCTTTTTTCTCTGCTATCTGCTGTGTAAAAACCTTGTTTCTGCTTAAAAATTCCGCATCAGAAATGTAGCCGCCCATATTGTAATCCAGCAGCTTATCTCTCTTCTGTTCCAGTACTGTTATTTCATGCTGTATGTTGTCAATTTTTTCTTCAGTTCCTTCTGTTTTGTTAATCTCTTTCTCATAAAGTTCCAGATACTTATGCAATATACTTTTATTGCTTTGAGCCAGATTGTTATAAACATCCGATATCATCTCCAGCAGGATTTCTTCTTTTACCGGTTTTGATCTGCAGGAAACTGCGCCCTGTTTTATGCGATGACTGCATACCCAGGTCTTTGCAGCTTTTCCGCGGACAGTTCTGACTTTCAGCCAGTATGCAGCTTTATCTTCCGCACAATGTATAAGTCCGGTAAAAAGGTTGTCCTGCTTATAGGAAGTTTTTTTCAACTTGATATTTTTACTTCTTTCTTCCATAATCCTGTTTGCATCTTCCCACAGTTTTTCATCCACAATTGCAGGGACATGGGTACCATCGTCTTTATACATCACCCATTCATCTTCAGGCAGGAATTTCTGTTTCTTAGTAAAGAGATCAACTATTTTTACTTTTCCACCAACATAGTAACCCTTATATTTAGGATTTCGGATAATATTGGCAATCACATGGCTGTCAATCTTTCCCCCTTTATAATTTCTGTATCCACATTCCCATAAAAATTGTTCCAGTGAATGGGTAGACCAGTTTCCCAGAGCATATTTTTCAAAAATAAGCTGTACCATTTTTGCCTCTTCGGGATTCAAAAACAATTTTCCGTTTCGCTTGTCCCATCCATATATATGTGAATTACCAAGAACCACACCGTTCTGTATGGATCTTGCATGACCGAAACGCACACGACTTGAAAGTTTTCTGCTTTCTTCCTGTGCAATACCGGACATAATTGACAGCCTGAGTTCCGAATCCTCATCTAATGTATTGATATTGTCATTCCTAAACCAGACAGCAGTTCCACAGTCCAGAAGCTCTCTTGTATATCGTATACTGTCTAATACGTTTCGGGCAAAACGGGTAATCTCTTTAGTTATGATAAGATCAATTTTCCCGGCTTTTGCATCCTGGAGCATTCTCTGGAATTCCTCTCTGTGGGTTACGGTAATACCGGAGATTCCTTCGTCTATATAACCATCCACAAGCGTCCAATTCTTTACGTCTGAAATCAGTTGTTCAAAAAAAGTCCACTGATGCTCAATAGAGGTTTTCTGTTCCTCCTTATCCGTACTGACTCGGGCATAATACGCCACATTCAGTTTCAGATCAAATATATTTTTCTGCCGGGATTTCAGTTCCTCACGTGTTGCATAAATATCCATCTTATTCCTTTCCAATCAACTGATTCGCTGGCAATATTCATCTGAACTGTCCATCTGTTCTCCATTCTTCGCGACTGCTGTATTGAATGTACTCAAGGTTATAATGTCTTTCTGGATACTGCTGTGCAGTTTTTCGGAAATCTGTCCATTATCAAGCATTTTGTCATTAATCATTGTCAGTACAACCTGTTCCAATGTCATAAGCATTCCTCCTGTTCTGTATGTTATAATGTGCAATTTGGCATAGAACTATCCAGCGGTAATATGATGAATTTTATAAAATAATTATAACTGATTCAAAAATAACTGTTTTTGAGGCGAAAAAAAAGCAGCTAACCTATTTTTCATAGACTAACTGCTTAAAGTACGTAAAAAACCAGAAAGATCTAACAGTTCAAAAGATTCTTTCCGGTTTTTTACACATATAAAGCGAGGGCATCGCTCAATCATCTAATTTGATGATTTTACGACACCCCCATCCCTTCAGATATATATCAGGAAGACAGTTCTATCTGCTTCATTTCTTCCAGAAAATCACGGATATAGGATACTGCCAAATCAAGGGCCTCCTGTCCAAGTTCTGCGGAAGAATCTTTCGGATCAAAAGGTCCAAACCAGCCGCTTGGAGCAATTTCTTTGGTATCTCTCACAAGACGTACGATACCACCCTTGAAATTAACTGCCTGGATATAAGCCGCTTTCATATTCTCAGAAGGATCCTGCGCATTGATAGGCTTGCTGAGCTCCAGATGTACTGATTCCGGAGCAATTGCCATCATAGCTGAGGTCTCCAGAACATCACCATGGCCGCCATCAAATTTCTTGTCCAGCTGAGCCACCAGACTCCACCAGTCTACACTTGCACATACGCCCCCTTTGTGATATACCTCCAGAGCCGCCCGATCAATGGATGGAGTATTGCCGCCATGGCCATTCAGAACTACAAAACGTTTTGCGCCATGCTGCATCAAAGAGTCCATAATGCCATGCAGAACCATATACAGTCCCTCATAACCAATATTAATACTTCCCTCAAAGCTTAAGTGATAAGGACATACACCGTATGGAACAGTAGGTGCTACGATTACGTTATCTACATCCTCCACATGATCCGCCAGATAGGACGGTACCATAAAGTCCGTTCCCAACGCACCCTGTGTTCCGTGCTGCTCGGTGCTTCCCACCGGAATCACAATAATCGGATCCTTCTCAAAAGCCTCTTTTGCTTGTGCTGTAGTCATTTTTGCAAGATACATTTTAAATACGCCTCCTAACTTTTATACTGTAAAATGACGATCAATAGTCTCCTGCGGCGGAGTTTTTGTAAATTTACTTACTACAATCATTACAATAGAAGCAATGATCGTAGTTGGAAACAGTGCATGGAATCCCATAGCTAACGCCTTGACAGACGGATTCAGTGTAAAGAGCAACAGTGAAATAATACCTACTATAACCGATGCGATTGCTCCCTTCGCTGTTGCTTTCTTCCAGTAAATTCCAAACAGAATCGGCACTACAAAAATTGCCATTCCTGAAAATGCAAACAGGTTAATTTCAAAAATACTGCCTGGCTGGAATACACCAAAGCAAATTACGATGATACCGATGATTACAGTTACTACCTTGGACAACTTCATAACATTCTCATCTGTAGCATCCTTATTGATAATCTTCTGATAAATATCACGGGTAACAGCACCGGTAGTCGTTACCAGAATACCATCGATTGTGGACATACCTGCTGCCACAATACCTGCGATGAAAATGGAAGCCAGGAAAGGATTCATGCCTCTCTGCAGAATCATAGGAATAATCTGATCTGCCTTCTCAATATTCTGAATGGAAGCAATACCATTTACACCGGCCCACTCAATCAGAGTTGCAGAGAAAAACATACCTGCAGTACCAAGAAGAATTGCTTTGAACATGGTCTTATGATCCTTCATGGCAAAGAACTTGGTAAACAGGTGAGGCTGTCCCATGGTAAAGAACGACCATAGCACAATGTTGGATACATAATAAGTCCAAGGCATATAACCGTTAGCACCCGGGAAGGTCAGATAAGCCTCATTCATACTCTGAAGTGTATGGTTAATGTTAGAGAAACCTCCACCCATTACTACAGATACAATAAATGTAACCACTGCAGTAGCAATCATCAGAGATCCCTGGATAACATCCGTCATCATGGCACCTTTCATACCACCGCTCATACAGTAGAGAATAACGATAATACCCATTCCCACAACACCTACCCATTCAGGCAGTCCGGTAAATACATGTACAATAACGCCTGCTCCGATAATCTGTGCGCCCATCATCGGAACCAGGAAGAAGAGCATCATTACGCCCAAAACACCGCTCATCTTCTTGGAGTGATAACGGTCTGTCAGGTAATCGGCCATGGTCAGGAAACCATATTTATGACCAAGAGTAATCAGCTTACGGCCAATAAGAAGAGCCGGAAGAATCATACAGAACACAGCTCCAGGTACAGAGATAGCCATTCCTGCATAGCCTACGCCGTAAATGGTTCCCGGTGTACCAAGAAAGGTTCCCATAGAAAACTGGGTGGAGAAATATGCAATACCACTTACTAATACACCAGCCTTTCCGCTCAATACAAAGAAATCGCCAATGCTATTCGTCTTACGTCCTGCATACCAACCAATAAATGCCATAATTCCAAGATAAAGTACTAACACTGTATAGAAAGGAATTGGTGATGGCTGAATTACTGCTGCTCCATTCATTTATTTGTCCTCCTCATCATAAGTGTGATATTCTTTTCTCTTCATACACATGCGGTAATAGATAATAATCAGCGCAAATGTAATGGCAGTGTGAACAATCCATCCGAATATATAAAGCGGAACACCACCAAATGCGGGAATATACGTCTCGCTGTAGAAAAACGGGAACGGAATCATAATGAATACAAACATAACCAGAAAAATAATCAACCATGTCCGTTCGAAGTGTTTCTCAAAAAGTTTCTTCATAACCTTTTTCCTCCTTTGCTTTCGAAAGAAAATCATGTAATATATACTATGATTTTCTTTCGATTTTTTGTTAAGTATATACTTTACTTTATATTTTCCATTATACATGCTATAATAAATTTGTAAAGTTTTTACTTATATTTTTATAAAAAAAATATAAAACATTGCATGCGCCATGCAAAGAAAGGACATCGTGTAATATCTATGGATATTTTAGAGCATCTTCAAAAACTTTATCCTGCCCTGACAAAAAAGCAGAAAACAATCGCAGATTATCTAATTGCTAATCCGGAGGAAATCAGCTACATTACACTGGCACAGCTAAGCCATCAGACCGGTACCTCCGAGCTGACTTTGCTTCGTTTTTGTCAAAAACTGGGGTACTCCAACTTTCTGGACTTAAAGGAGCAGTTTCGGGACTATACCCAAAAAATGATTAAGCAGGCCTCCTCTTCTTCCTTTTTTCTGCCAGAGCGTACCTCAGGCGAAGACACCGAGCGGGAACAAATGCTTCATGAAATCTGCAATACAGAGGCCGCAGTTTTCTCTGATTTTATTACCAACATCAATCTGGAATCTGTCATAAAGGCTTCTGATGAAATCCGGAAAAGCACCCGTATCTACATCTTTGCCCATGATATTTCTCTGGTTCCCGGCAAATTTTTACAGAGCCGTTTGGAAATTCTGTACTTGAATTCTGCGTTGATTGATTTATCGGATCTGGAAGTCACCCAGAAGATTATCCAACAGCTGACGGATGGTGACCTGGTAATCTTTTTCTCTTTCCCCCGCTATTATTTTCCGATTGGAAATATTGCTAAAAAAGCAGCTAAATCAGGGGTACCGATTCTGACCATCACAGACAGTGATACTTCACCGGCAGCTGCGCACAGCACACTATTGCTTCTCTGTCCCACATCTACGAAGCTGTTTTATAACTCTATGACTGCACCTATGGCTATGCTCAATATTCTGGCATCCTGTCTTGTCATCGATAGTGTATCACCATCTGAACGGCAGATTTTTATCGACACTTTGCCATCCTGATTTTTAGCCCAAAAACAAAACCGGATATACAGGTTTCCAACAGAAAGCCATATATCCGGTTTCGTTTTTATTTTCTTTTTACTTCTCATAGGTGCCTTTTCGAATCACCTCTCCATGCTTCATAAAGATCTTTCCCCTGGCTACATAAGTATCCAGCGTCAGATCCTGATCAAACAGCAACAGATCCGCATCGGCCCCCTCTGCCACAGTTCCCTTGATTCCCAGTAAATCCAGCCCCTCTGCCACCTGACAGGTCATATAAGGCAGTGCTTCCTCCAGAGTCATTCCCAGAACCTGTACCATATATTTCAACTCTTTATAAAGTGCATCCACACCAGATACACCTATCTCCAGAAGGCTGCCGTCCTCAGCATAATTAGACCAGCTTCCGTGTCCGTCAGAGCTCATTGTGATATGCTCTGTGGGCAGTCCCCGCTTTTTAGCCTCCAGAACACATTCTCCCGGTGAAGTGTGCATACCGCAGGTCAGATCAATATAACCTCCCCGCTTCAGAAATTCGTAGCCCTCTTCCAGCAACTTTTCATTCCGGTTGACATGAGTGGGACGGAAAATCCGTACAGGAACAGAACTCACCTCCAATGCCCGGAATACCGGCGCAAGACCATCTTTGTCATCTCCCATGTGAAGCACCACAATGCCTGGCTTTCCACTGAGCATTCCCGCCACACGAGCTTTACTTGCAATCTGAACCAACTGATCACCAGTCACATTAGGTGCCCGGTGATCAGATATCGCCAGCTTCACACCCAAAATCTCATTCACGAATACGATGTCCCTGTCTGTTTCACCTGTGATAGTCGGGCTGGGATATCCGTAAGCACCTGTGAGCATATAAGCACTCACGCCCTCCTCACAGAGTACCCGGGTCTTCGCATAAAGATTGTCCACACTCCTGGTGATACCATCCGTACCCAGAAGTCCCACCACTGTTGTGATACCGTTCTCTACCAGTTCTGACATCTGTAATTCCGGTGTCCGCGTATGAAAGCTTCCCTCTCCACCGCCTCCGGTGATATGTACATGTTGATCTAAAAATCCGGGAGTAAGAATCTTGCCCTCTGCATCCAGCACCTCGCACTCCACAGGCAATTCTCTGATGGAATCCTGTATACATTCAATCTTTCCCCCGCAAATCAAAAGATCCTTTTTACCGAGATATTCCGGTGCGTAAATCTCTGCATTCTTTACCAATAACATAACTGTTCCCCTTTTTCCCGTAGCTGTTCATTACGCAGATACTCCAAACTATCATGAACAGTTACTTTTCTTTTTTCGTTTCTACTCAAAGTATATACGATGGAATCCGTTTTGTCTATGAAAGTTCTGAATAATTAGCTATATATTTCCACCATCAAGGTACATCCGATATGAATGTTTGTCCCATTGGCAGCTTTCCTGGAGAAGTAATTTCTAATCGGTTGTCATATACCGCCACCTGTATCGTACCATAATGAATTATCAAAAATAAAATCTAAGGTGGACAGATTGCTTTGTCTATTGTAATATATGCTGTATGGAATTTTACGAGGAGGATTTATCATGGAAGAAAAAATACTTAATTTTATTCTGGAATGTGCAGAAGTCCAGAAATTGGTTCCATTCTCACTTATCGAAGAAGAATTTAATCTTATTCTGGACGAAGCCTTAAAGTCGGTCATTACGGATGCTCTCTGGGATAATGATACTATTTCTGACGTAACTATAGGAACTGATGGTTTTACTGTCACATTTTTCGAGAATTGATCGTAAATATCAAACTAATCAACTGATGACACGAACACAGCCAGAAGCATAAACAAAGTATCTGATAAGCAGACATGATCTAATACCCCCTTATCAGATACTTTTTTATGTTCCATATCTTGCCTACAATTTACGACCGTCTATAGCAATCCTCGTAAATAATGCATTTAAGACAGTTCAGCAGAGTGCGAAAGACAAGGAAGATATCTGCAGGCGTGCTGACGCAAGGCAAAAATATCTGACGCAGATTTCACACTCTGATGGACTGGATTAAGATGCATTATTTTAGAGGATTGCTATAGTCATATTTCTCAAGCCCCAGATTCTCAAAACAATATCTGGGCTTTCCAACACTCTTCCTGCCATATTCGATTGCCTCAGCCGGACAATAGCAGATGCAGGCCATACAATGCGTACAATGCTTTTCCCATACAGGTTTCTTATTTTTCATTGTCACATTGTTTAACGGACAGACTTTTACACATTTGCCGCATCCGGTACAGGTCTGATCTGCATAAAATGCCTTTGCTTTTACAAATGCCGCATAGAAGATATCATTCACCAGACCACTCTCAAAAGATGCACCGAAGCCACTTTTTGATGGAAGCTTCTCTCCATGTTTGATTGCCAACACAGCTTTAGCAATATCAGGACCTGCTGCCACAACAATCTTCTTTGCTTTCTCCACATCAGGAGCATTAAACATGGCAATGTAATTCTCCGGCATAATGATCTGTGCCGTCCCCATATGCTTTAATCCTTTTTTCTCACTCAGTTTTCGATTGTATATATCTGCGCCACCAATACCGCTTCCGCAGCTCATCACATACCAGACATTCTTCGCCCCGACAAATTCTGTCTGTCCGATCCAGTCAGAAACCACACGCGGGATCCTCCATGCATAAGTCGGTACCACCACTACCAGATTCTCTCCTGTCTTAACAGACCCGGTATCACCCGATTTGATCCGTTCGTTCATACAGATCAGTTTTTCCTGCAAGCTGCCGGCAATCCTCTCTGCTACATATTTACTGTTTCCCGTTCCTGAAAAATAAACAACCATGTCATTTCCTCCTCGCGCCGTTTTATCCTAATAAAAAGATATCACATTCGTTCCGTTTTCTCAATATCCGCGGAAGCCCTGCTCCAGTATCATTGATCTGTTTTCCATCAAACTCACCATATACAGAAAGTCAAAAAACACCACAGATTTCTCTGCGGTGCAGCCCGGAAGTATAGCGATAACTTCATGACAAATCTTCATACCAATACGGAATTGTTCAAAAATCTTTCGGAGTCTTACTTGCTTAATTTATGACTGTATTATAAACTGACTTTCGTGATATTATCACACAATAACATAGTAAAAACTCTATTGGTTTTTCCAACAGGGTTCTATCGATTACTCATTTAAGAAGATTCATCTACTCTGAGCTGAAAGCTAATTATATTTCTTGCATAACTGTTTATTTTTATACATATAAGCATCTGCCTCATCCAATAACATCTGCATTGTACCCGACATATCATCGGAGGATAATGCCCATCCGCAGGCATAGTCGATTGGTATTTGATTTTCATAACTATTTAATCTGTTTTTTTCTCTGTACAATGATTTTAATATCACCTTAATTTCCGCCTCGCTTGTATGATAAATGACTGCTATAAACTCATCTCCGCCATATCTTCCAACAAAATCCTTTTCTGGAATAACACTGCGCAAAAGCTTTGCGAAATTCAATATTAACTGATCTCCTGCGGAATGTCCCATTGTATCATTTACAGTTTTTAGATTATTTAAATCAAACATTATGCATGCTGTAGGATCTGTAATTATATCTTTTTTATTAAGTAGCTCATTACAGGCATTTTTATTTGGCAGTCCAGTATAGGCATCTATGAATGCTTTCTGTTCCAGCAGTCTGTTTTGCATTGCCATCTGCATTGCCCTTAGAGTCTGCATAATAACCAATATCACCAGACTCAACATATCAAGTGCCGACAGAAGCTCTATGGTACGAATCTTTATAGCAATCTTTTCTGAATAGCTTTCTGCGGCAGAGACAGTTTCATCTGCCATCGTAAAATATATTTCACTCATATTAACAATGTCTGTATTTTCGTATCCCTTGTTTCTTACTGCTTCAATCTCTTTTTTCAATTTATCCCAGTAATCACTCTGAATTTGCAATTTTTCCAGATATTCTTCGTCATTGAGTTTTACCAGATCATAATGTCCATCCTGATATCTTAATCCAAGAAAAATATCATCCAAATATTTAATTAATTCTTCATTTTGGTTTCCTGTAATTTCTAATTTTACTTCGCGCTGTGTAGCTCCACGTACTAGGCCTGCATAATTTATTACGCGTGCTGTCCCCTGTAGCCTACTAATCTGAATCATCATAAAAATAATAAGAACTACTAATATCAATATAAGGAAACTCTGTATAATACCTATTATATTTTTACCTTTTTTCTTGTTTGTCTGCATTTTGCAATTTATCCTGAACCTTAAATAATATTCATTTCAATAACTATGCTATTCCTTTACTTTCTCCCTGCATTTTGGGCAAATACCTTTAAATGAAATATCATAATCTAAATATTTTATTCCATTCGTGTCATGAATCATTTCTATCAAGTCTGATATTTCATCCACGTCTACACCTGATACCTCACCGCATTTTACACACCTGACATTGTAATGATTTTTTAAGTTAAATCGAATCACTTTATTAAAAAAATACCTACAATAAGTACCTTTTTAATAAGATGTTATCTCTATTCTGCGTTCAAAAATATATTCCGTATCTGACGATAGATCATACCTGAACGCATAGCCAAGTCTGTCAAATTTTTTTATATCCTCAGGATTTTCAATACTATTTTCAGCCATGAACCTAACCATTTCACCACGAGCCATCTTCGCATATGTACCTTTTGTCACCAGTTTATCTCCTGATAACTCGCAAAATACAATTGTAATATACTTATCCCGTAATGTCAGATACTTTTCTATAGATTTGGAATATTCTTTTGATGCCAGGTTAATTATAATCCTACTGTTGTCGATCACTGAACAATACAACATATCTCCCCAGTATTCATATAAGTTTTTTGCATCTCCTATGCCGACTTTTGCCTGCATTTCCAAGCGGTAAGGTGTCACGCCATCCAACGGTTTTAGAACGCCATAAAACGCAGATAGTATTCTCAAATGATTTTGTACATACTCAAACTGACTGTCCTCAAACACGGATGGAGCCATATATTGAAAAGCAATTCCTTCATATGATAAGACAGCTGGAGTAAGTAAATGATAAAGATCCATGTTTTCCAATCTATTGAAGTTCTGTTCTGTAATTTTGTCATTACATTTCCAGATAGTCTTCAGTTCTTCTTTTGACTTGCTTTTCAACCAACTTTGTATCTCTGTCGTCTTTTCAATAAATTCAGGCAATCCATCCGGCGCTATGCTGTCAGTATCTGTAATCATCTTTTTAGCAGGGGATAATATTATCTTCATTAATCTAATTCCTTAAGCATATTTTCAGGATCATCTGCTGCTTTGACTTTATCATTGGCTTTGATGATAACTCCCTGTTCATCGATAAGATATGTAGTTCTTACCACACCCATAGAGACTTTGCCATAATTTTTCTTTTCTTTCCATACATCATAAGCTTCAATAACTTTCCGCTCTGGATCTGCTAAAAGTGTAAATGCCAGTCCATATTTTTCCTCAAATCTCTTATGAGAGGATACAGAATCCTTACTGACCCCAAGAATAACTGCACCTTTTTCAATAAACTGAGGATATCTCTCGGAAAAACCACATGCCTGTTTCGTACATCCCGCTGTATTATCCTTGGGATAGAAATATAATACTACTTTTTTTCCTGCATAATCCGATAATCTGTGTATTTTTCCATTTTGATCTGGCAACTCAAAATCAGGTGCCTTGACCCCTACTTCCAACATTAATTATTCCTCCCTCTCTGTAACTTTCTCTTTATTCACCTTTTTCTTCCTATTCCCGGAAATCATTTTATGCCCTGTATATATCGCCATTGTCATACATAGTATAGAGCTTAACGCAAAGTATTTGTGGCTTGATTTTAACCCTTTATGTCCAGTGTAAAAAGTACCAATCATTGTGATCAATGCTCCTACTGACCAATATTTATGTGCTTTCATATAATTCCTCCGTCTTTTATCTTCGGTGTTTTTAATTGTAATTATACTATACAATAATCAGATGTCAATTTGATAATGAAACAATCAGGGCAGCCGGGTCTTTGACAGTTACATCGATTATAAAGTCCATTAATCCCGCATAAACTCTAGGTTTTCTTTGTCAATCAATTTGTTTTGATTTATAGTAATGTCGAAAGTAGTTGAATTATTTTAAATCAGATAGTATTATCTTTTATAGAATCTTATCTATTACTGAAGTAACGAGAATGCGACGCGCAGTTATTCAAACACTTTGAATACATCAAATCCCGGATCTTCTCTCTGGTATATTATCTTCTGTTTTTCATTTATTATAGTTAATTGCCCCGAACTTGCATTGTAATCAATCGAATTTATGCCACTGTTCGATTTGAAGAAATCGATTTTTTCCTGCATAACCTTGATAAGATTCTGTGAATAAATCTGGTTCGGTAAGGATTTATCACTAACCTCATACAGACGGTCAAAGGAAAGATTCTGACACACCCCTTTCAATGTGTGCGCACTGCGGAAAGCATCTTCATAATTTTTATTTTCCAATGCCTGTTTTAACTGTAGATAACTCTGGTCTTCAAGGAACTTTAATGTAAATCTCTAAATCAGTGCTTCGCTGTGAAGGCGTCCCAAAACAGCCTCATAGTTTCCTCCGATAGCTTTATAGCACTCCTGCATTGTCATCTTTTAGCCCTGTCAATTGTATTCCACTAATTCATGAACCTCTGCTAATCATTATGAACATACCTTAAAATCGTTTTTATAACTTCCTCAATCACAATCGGCTTTGACAAATGTGCATTCATTCCTGCATCCAGTGATGCCTGAACATCTTCACCAAATGAATTGGCTGTCATTGCTATAATAGGAATGTTTTTTCCATCCGGTCTGTCATTCATCGTCCTGATTGCTTTTGCCTCTTCATAACCGTTCATTTCAGGCATCATGATATCCATCAGGATTACATCAAATGTACCTTCCGGATGATTTCTGAAAATCTCAACAGCATTCTTTCCATCTACAGCTCTTTCTACATTCATTCCAAACTCTTCCAGCTGCACGGTCGTAATTTCTGAATTCAGCTCATTATCCTCTGCAAGAAGGACTTTCACACCTGTAAGATTTACCTTTTCAGAAAAACCTGTGTCTGACTTATTACATTCCTTATCAGTAATTTCCAGAGGAATATCCACAGTAAAAGTGGTTCCCTCATGCTTTTTGCTTTGCACGGAAATGGTTCCACCCATCATATCTACATACTTCTTTACGATAGCCATCCCCAGTCCAGCTCCATGGTACTGCGTTCTCACATCGGAATCTTCCTGTGCAAATTTCTCAAAAACTTCTTTTGTAAATTCCTCACTCATGCCAATACCAGTATCCGAAATGCGGTAATGCATATTTATATATCCATCCCCGCCCTTTTCCTGACACCGGGCTTCAAATGTAATCGTCCCTCCATCCGGAGTGAACTTCACGGCATTGCTCAGAATATTAACCAGCACATCTCGCAGACGTACAGGATCCACAAGTACATTGGGGATCTTTGCTTCTTCACGCTGGATCTTAAAGCTGATATCCCTGTTCGTAAGAAAGCCTTTTGTAATATCCAGTGCAGAATCTGTGATACTTTTCAAATCTGTCGGTACCGGATTGTATTTCACTTTTCCACTTTCCACACGAGTCAGATCTAATACATCATTGATCAGCGACAGTAAATGCTCTGAACTTTCATCAATCTTTTCCAGACAATTTTTCACTTCGTCTGACGGATTATTTTTCATTGCAATACCGGTGAATCCCATGATTGCATTCATCGGTGTTCTCATATCATGGGACATATGTGACAGAAATGCTGTTTTTGCCTTGTTTGCAGCCTGCGCATGCTCTGCCAGTTCCGCCATTTCCTCAGCCTTCTCCTGGGCTGCCTTCTGAGCTTTTTTTCTTGCACTGAGACGCATTGCTATCATAGCCATAGTAGTCAGCAGCCATCCGAAAATAAGAAGAACCCAAACAGTAGCAACAGGATGCAGACGGATCCAGTCAACAAATGTCAGCTCTGCTGCTTTGTATGTGGTATACCGTGCTGCTAGATCTTCGACAAGATTTTTTGGCATGGCATACATTGCTTTCGTCAGAATACCAGCCAGCGCATGGTTCTCTGTTGACGAAACTACCATGCGGTAGGTGAATGTAGGCTGTCCCAGCAGCGTATATGTCATGGTGCCCGTAGTGTCACTATTCACAAACGCCTGTGCCATGTAATAGTAGACGAAGGCAGCATCGGCTTTACCCTTACGGACAGCTTCCATCATTTCCTGCCGGGTACTGCACATCAGCTTTTCTGCGCCGGGTGCCATTGCATCTGCAATTGAATTTGATGCTGTTTGGTCAACCGTAGCAACAACATTGATTTCTCCATCAAAGTCACGCCGTGTCACCCTTGCCAGCTGCATTGTAATGAAAGGTGCAGTAAGCCCCCATTTTTTCGTCTCAGCATAGTTATCTGTTTCCAGGCGTGCATCGATACTCATATCTGCGGCTTCCTTATTTTTCTGATAAGCAATATACTCATCTCTGGTGGCAGGTGTAAGAAACTCATAGGAAATCCCGGCATAGTCTGCAATTTTCCGGAAGTAATCCGGGATAATCCCCTTCATCTCACCATTTTCATTATAAGAATATGGATAACGGGTCGGATCACACAGAACACGAATTGGGTTGTCCTTGGAATATTGTGCAATAATACTTTTTTCTTGCTCCGTATATTCCAGATTCTTAGTTTCTATGCTTTCATAATTTTTATTGTAAAGCGTCGTTTTCCAGTCACCCTCAACCGCATTCATCTGATCGATTGCATAATTGATCTCATTCAGCAATTCTGTATTGCCCTTTTTAACAATGACATAGAAATCGCTGCTGCCAAATTTATCCACGATTCGCTCATTGTTTGTTTTTCTCAGAGAACTGGTAACAATCGCATCAACTTTTTCGCTCTGAAGGGCTTCCTCCATCTCTGCGGTCGTATCAAAATAAGATGGAACATATGTAAATCCTTTGTTGTCTGCAAAATCCGCAAACTCTTCATTCCGGGTGTTTCCGTTCAAAAGCGCCACACGCATACAGTTGTAAGTGCTGTAATTGCCGTCCACAATCGTGCTGTTGTCACTGCGGACGGTCAGCATCCCATAATTGGTTCCGATCGGACGTGAAAAATCAAACTTTTCTTCTCTGTCCGGTGTTTTGCGGGCAGATGTTACCATGTCGATCTCGCCATCTTCAAGCATCTGCTGCATATCATCCCAGCTCTGATCGTATCCGACATATTCGTAATCTACATCCCAATAACGGGCCATCAGCCGAAGGAAATCATAGCCATAACCGCTGCGGTTCCCCTCTTCATCCATCATATGGTATCCATCCATGGCAAAGAAACCGACTTTGACAGTTTCATGCTGCGAACTGTCCTCGGCTGCATATGCAGTCTGGGGAGAAAATATCATACACACGCATACAAAAACCAGTAACACTGCCACATATTTCTTTGCTCTCGAAATCATATTAAATCTCCTGTCTGTCAAATATATTTCTCTATACGTCTCCTTGTCAACCTCCTGGTTTAATAAATTTTCACCTGTCCCTACTGCTTCTCAATTCTTCGCATATAGTCTGCTTGATTGTTTTATCATCTAATGGCTTTGCAAGATGTGCGTTCATTCCTGCTTCCATACACTTTTCTGCATCTTCCCTAAATGCATTTGCAGTCATAGCAATGATAGGGATTGTTTTTGCATCCTGCCGTTCCAGGGATCTTATTGTTTTTGTGGCAGTAAGCCCGTCCATCACCGGCATCATGACATCCATTAAAATAACATCGTATGTTCCTGATTCGCAGGCTTCAAAGTGCTGAACAGCTTCTAACCCATTTTTCACTGTTTCTACTTTAGCCCCATTTTCCGTCAGTATAAATTCTGCTATTTCCGCATTCAGCTCATTATCTTCAACCAATAATATCCGGACACCTGATATATCTGCATTGAAATCTTCTTTTTCTTCCGGCCGTGCATTCGTATCAATTTTAAATGGAAGTACTACAGTAAAACAGCTCCCTTCACCAAGCTTGCTTTCAACTGTTATGGTTCCGCCCATCTTTTCTACAAGTTGTTTCACAATAGGCATTCCCAGACCTGTCCCATTATAATCAGAACGTGGGGAATTATCTGCCTGTACAAATGGAGTAAACAATTCATTTTTTATAAATTCTTCTGACATTCCAATTCCATTATCTTTTATTTTAAATTCACATGTCATGTGATCTTCTGATCTTTCAATCGTTCTCATACTCATGTAAATAGAACCATTCACCTTATTGTACTTCATGCTGTTTGTAAACAGATTCATCAATATTTTTTTCAGATGAACTGCGTTGCTCCAAACATATATACCACTGTAATCATCATGTTCTCCTATAACATGAAGTCCTTTTTCTTCTGCCTGAAAAGATAGTGACTCCGTGATTTCCTGACATACCTGATCCAGATTGATGGATTCATCACCAAAAACCACTGTATCTGATTCTAACTTTGCCATATCTAAAACATCATTTATCAATGATAGTAGCAGCTTCGATGACTCATATATTTTATTCATGCAATCCTTTGCCCGCTCAGCATCATTTCCGCTTTTCTCAAGAATCGTAAGCATACCAATAATACCATTGATCGGTGTTCTGATATCATGAGACATGTTATTTAAAAAGGAAGTCTTAGCCTTATTGGCACTCTGTGCTCCTACAAGTGCATTTTGTAATTCCTGCTGTTTTTCTTCAAGCTCCTGATTCAGCTTCAATGCCTGCTCAGCAGACTTCTTGGATTTTTCTTCCGCACGTTTTGATTTTTTCAAAGAATCAAGAATTATACACAGGACAACGAAAAAAGAAATTCCAGCGATAAGTAATACTGTCAGTAAATTGTCCTGAATAAAATCCTTCGCTGTAACTTTTCGTGAGGAAACATTATACGAAACTACTGCACCTGAAAATTGAGTTGTAGGCATAGATGTCAGTGTTTTATTCAGAATGGACAAAAGAACCGGTTCTCCCTGCTGAATAGCAAATGGAACATCAGCTTCTTTTGTCAGGAAAACACTATGAAGCTTATTATTTTTCAAATAGTCTGAAACAGTACCTGAATTGCTTACAATACAATCCGTCTCCCCTTTCTGCATTGCTTTTACTGCTGCATCTGATGTTTCATATTCCACAACCTTCCATTGCGGATAATTGTATGAAAGATATGCTTTCAATGCAAAATCATCTTTTTCAACGGCAACTATATTCTCTTTATTTTCATCAAAAGAATCCTTTGCCGTAATTGCTTCCATATTCAGAGTCAATAGCGTATCCGACAAAGCAAATCCATTTGTTTCTGCAAAGTATGGATTCTGGTTTGCATGAAAAATCAGGTCTATTTTTCCATCCTGCAATGCCTGAAGCAGTTCACTTCTTGTCTCATATCCATTTAATTCATATTCCAGAGTCTGACCTTGCAGACAATTTTCTGCAAGATCCACATAATCTGTAATAACACCTGTCAGTTTACCTGTTGATGGATCTACACTGCTGATACCTCCATCCTGATTCAAATACCCTATCCGGATTGCACCATGCTGCCCGATCCACTCACTTTCTTCTTTTGAAAGAAACGAGCTGCTCTGTGCAGAAAGATAACGCCTGTAGAGATCATCTGTGTAAAATGGGTTGTCATCCTTGATTCTGCGCATAGCACTATCCAGTGATTCTTTGATATCCGGACGTTCTGGATTTATAGCGAAATAGATTTCTGTCTCTCCAATACTTGTAAGCGGTGAAATATCCGATTCTTCCCAACGGGGGTCTTCTTGCGAAACGAAGCAGTCAATTTCATGGTTCGACAGTTTGTCCATAATTTCTGTGTTTGTAGAAACATTGATATGCTTCGTATACAGACCATATTTTGATTCCCATTCATTAAGCACATCCTCCACTATATTATCTTTAAACACACCAATATTTTTTCCCTCAAAAGAATCCAAATTTCCTGCTGTAAGATCCATATTGGATGCATCCGTATAGATGTAATATTTCTCTTCCCCCATAGGCATATCGGAAAAAAGCATTTTTTCAGCACGTTCGTCTGTATAGGAAATGCCACCAAGAATATCAATCTCTCCATTTTCCAACTGTGTAAAGCAGTTTTTCCAATCACTTGTTATGTATTTATATGTCCATCCTGCATAACCTGCAATATCTTGAAGATACTCATAACCATAGCCGCTTCTTTCTCCCTTTTCATTGACTACATTATAAGTTTCCTCAAAAGATCCTACCCGGATAACATTGTCAGAGTTTTCTTTGGCAGATGCAGGAACGGATAAAACAATAAAACATATAATTGTGCAAAATATAATGTAACAAAATTTGAAATTCATTATATTCTGTACTAATTTGCACTTCTTCATCTTTCTCCCCTCCTCTAGGCTACAGTTGCTTGCTTGCTTCCAGATTTTAATTTTACATTCATTAATTATCAATAACCTCCACACTATTTTTCACAATATTTTTCCAAACAGCTTCTGTATTACTTATTCAAGTGCTCTACCATAAAAAAGCACTGTCAAACAGACAGTGCACCTCATTTCATGCAACTGGCTGCCATTTTACAGGCCCTGTAGCTTTGCGTCCCAGACTTTCATCTGGTTTGCCAATTTCCATATTATAGCTTTAATACTTATGCAAAAAAACTGGTTTTATTATACTATAGCACTCTACTGTACACAAGAAAAACATTACCGTTTTAACGCCAAAAAATAAAAAAAAGAACAGCCGATACATATACTCGAACTGTTCTTCTACTTCCGAAGACCACGCAGCATTGACATTACTGTTTCCTGCTCATTTGTACTCAGATCGTTCCATATCCCTAGAACTTTCACCCGCTAAAAACAATATTTCCTATCGTCTGCCTTCACCCGCTAACAACAATGTAACCACATAGTAAATAATTCCAAATACAGCTATACTTCCCATCATAATGCCAATCATCTGATTTATACTCACCACATTTCCATGAAATACCGGATTGCAATCAAGCGTGTCTCTTATCGCTTCAACCATTTCATCCGGATAATTTTTTCTCTCCATCTCTCTGAAAACTCCGTGAAGCATATGATTCTTAATCAATGAAGTGGCATATGTACTCGGAAGATAAGACAGTGCCTTCTGAAGACCTGGTCCAAAATTTGA
Source organism: Blautia sp. Marseille-P2398 (assembly GCF_964240315.1). Classification (NCBI taxonomy): domain Bacteria; kingdom Bacillati; phylum Bacillota; class Clostridia; order Lachnospirales; family Lachnospiraceae; genus Blautia; species Blautia sp. Marseille-P2398. The sequence continues at coordinate 17,089 of NZ_CAXSTD010000003.1, read as the reverse complement.
AATCGGCATATAAGCACCACATATAAAACCATATCCTGCGCTGACAATTGTACCTACAGCCGAAAGCTGTCCCTGTGTTGTCAACGGAAAGCTAATGATACTTGAAAGCGTACTTCCAAATAGGACGAGCAATATCATATCAAATAAAACCCATAATATGTCTGCTGTATTCATATACCATCCCATTTTAAGTAAATATCCCAGGCATAATACAAACGCAAGTCCATTGACCATCAATGAATTAGCTACTGTTGACAGAAAATATCCCAAATAAATTTTTTCCTTGCTGACCGGTGCAACATTAAAATCCTTCCTTGTTCCATTTGCCTTGTCCTGCACCATAGTCAGATTCACACAAAATGTTACAGTGATACAGCTCACTGCCATAAGTGATGCTGTCAGTTGTGCTGCCACGGTTCCATTAATAAGCTTATCCGAAATTGTAATCATATCCGGAATTGCTGCTGTAAAAGAATCTTTGAAAACCTTTGCAAGAAATGTAGCATACAGAACAATTAGAATAACTGGTGTGATCATTGATGTAAACAACATACCTTTATCTTTAAAAAACAGTTTCCTGTTCCTGTCCATTAATGCCAATACTGTTCTCATCAGCGTTCACCTCCAAGCTTCTTTCCTGTGACTGCAAGAAATACATCATCCATACCGCCTTTTACTACTTCATAATCCGTGAATAGGTCCTGATGCTCTACAATAAGCTTCGTAGCTTCTTTCGTATTTCTTACTTTTATCTGATATCCGTCACGTATTTTTTTATATTCTCTGTTCAATGACTTTATTTCATCTTCGGAAATACCATAAACAGACACTATATCCTGTACATAATCATTTTTAAGTTCAAATGGTGTACCTTCCGCTGCAATACTTCCTTTGTCAAGAATCACAACATACCCGGCATTAGCAGCCTCTTCCATATAGTGTGTAGTCAGAAATACTGTCATATTTTCAGTTTTCTGAAGTTTCTCGATAACATTCCAGATTAACTGCCTTGTCTGCGGATCAAGCCCTGTAGTAGGCTCGTCAAGAATCAAAATCTCCGGTCTGTGCAATAATGCACGGGCAATATCAATTCTTCTTCTCTGACCTCCCGACAGCTTACCTACAGGTCTGTTTAAAAACTCGTCAAAATCCAGAATCTCGACCAGCTCCTGTAATCTCTTATCAAAGGCATTTCCTGTAATGCCGTATAAAGCAGCTCTGCTCTTTAGGTTTTCTTTCACCGTAAGCGGTTTATCAAGTACGCTATCCTGAAACACAACACCAAGCATTCTTTTTGTCTGTGCGCCGACTTTGTCAGTTTCTATTCCGTTTACTTGAACCGTTCCGCTGTCTTTTTTCTGCAATCCGCAGAGAATGGAAATGGTTGTACTTTTCCCTGCACCGTTTACTCCAAGAAACGCAAACAATTCTCCTTTTTTCACACGAAAGCTCAAATCATTTACCGCTTTTACTTCGCTAAAGCTTTTATTCAGATGACTGATTTTAATGATATCTGATTCCATATCTTCTCCTTTTGTTTCATCTTTCCTTAAATGACGCAGTATACGTTGGATTTACCTTTTTTAATAGAATCCATATGTTAAAAAGTAATATGAAGGCGAAAATCGTCCATATCCATGCCTGTGGCATTAAATAAAGGATTCCGTTTACATCTCCACCACCAAATGCTCCACTGAGTAAACACAAATATATTGGATCCAATACCAGCATAATTACTGTTATATAATAAAAAATAGCCTTCACAAGCTTATTCTTTATTTCACAAATTTTATCCTTAAAATATACCAATGTTCTGGTCTTCACATAAGCATTATAACCTCCAATACGTCATCTATTTTTCTTTCGAGGATCTGTTGGCTTTACCGCATCTTTTGGTATTAGCCAAGTCTTTCCCTTTTTCTCTGCTCCAGGCACTCTTCCCTGGCTACATAAAAGAGAAATTCTTCTAGATGAAATTCCCCATATTTTTGACATTTCGATCGTTGTTATATAATCCATAATTTTCCTCCAAACGATACAACAAGCCTATTATAAGTATATTCTTTTATCGGAATAGTTTCAACCAAAATTAAGTTTTCTTCTAGGTTGTTTGATTTGTTATTGTTTTCTAAGATTTTCACAAAAAAAATCCTCCTTTCGTATGTACGGATGCGTGAAAGGATGAAAGACGCATCCGGCCAAGAAAAAAGAGCCTACGGAAAACTCCGTAGACCCTCATTGCTTTTCTGGCGATTATAATAATATCACATCGAAATAGAAAAGTCAGTGCAAGACCAGTGCAAACTTTTCATCAGAATTAACTTCTTTGTTTTCCTAATCGTGTTTAATGTATTTAGTGATAGTATCGATTAATTCCTCCATGTTAATCGGCTTGGAAATATGGTCATTCATGCCTGAATCCAGGGATTCCTGAATATCATCTATAAAAGCATTTGCAGACAAAGCTACAATTGGAATCGTAACTGCATCAGACCGCTCTATACCCAAGGCTCGAATGGCTTTTGCTGCTTGGTGTCCATCCATGTTTGGCATCATAATATCCATCAAAATAAAATCGTATGTGCCTCGTGGATGATTTTTAAACAAATTCACAACTTCTTTTCCGTCTGATGCGCGTGTTACGGTCATACCAGCATCTTCCAGCATTATCGTAGCAAGTTCAGCATTTAAATCATTATCCTCAGCCATAAGAACATGAATACCCGTCAAATCTCTATGTAGATGTTGTTTTTGTTCTGATTGAATAACCTGTTCTGTCAACTCCAGTGGGATCTCCACTGTGAATGTAGAACCTACACCTTTTTTGCTCTCAACAGCAATTGAACCGCCCATCATATCCACATATTTTTTTGTGATGGCCATACCAAGACCGGTTCCCTTATATTGGGTTCTGGCATTAGCATCATCTTCTTGTGAAAACGGATCGAATAATTTTTTCTGGAACTCTTCGCTCATGCCAATACCGTTATCTCGAACAACATAACGAGTTATGATATGTTTCTCATCCGCTCCTGGGTAACTGCTGATATCCAAAGTAATCTTTCCGCCGTCCTTTGTGAATTTCACAGCATTGCCAAGAAGATTCACCAAAACTTCTCGGATACGCACAACATCCGCAAGGACATATGGGTTCTTTGAGATTTCTCGATGTACTTCAAACTTAAGATCTCGATTATAAAGAAGTCCATTCATAATCGCCTGGACGTTATCTGTCAATTGAGTAATGTCCATTGGCTCGGGCGAAATAGTAACTTTTCCACTTTCAATGCGAGTAAAATCCAGAACGTCATTCAACAAAGAGAGAAGATGATTCGAACTTTTTTGAACTTTCTCCAAGCTACCATGAATATCTGAAACCGTGTTCTGGTGAAGCGCAATGTTTGTAAATCCAATAATGGCATTCATCGGCGTTCTGATGTCATGGCTAATACTAAGCAAAAACGCAGATTTTGCTTTGTTGGCAGCATCTGCTTCCTCAGCGGCGGTCATTAATAATTGTTTTTGTTTTTGCTCTTCTGCCTTGCTTTTCTGGTAAACATAATAGGTATATAGACAAATTAAAAGCAATATAGCTCCTGCGACTAAACCGCAGATGATGGAAATATGATTCGTCTTTTCAACCATTCCATAAGCTGATTGCATATCCATTTCAATGCAAAATGCGCCAATGATTTCTCCTGTCCCATCAAGATTTGCGCTTACAGGATAGCAAGCCGTAAAAATCGGACCCCATGTTGTATCAATGATATCCTGAGAGTACACATTCTCCCCAGAAATAGCCCTATCAATATACGGAACCATTTCTTCCTCAATATAATCTCCAGGGTGTCTTACATCATCCGCATCCGGATTCAAACCGTCTACCACATAAACGAGTTTTCCTTCTTCATTTTTTTTAGCGGTGTAAATATATCGAGTAGAATTCAGTGTTCTGATTTCATTGAAATATGAAGAAATATCCTTATATAATTGCTTCTTTTCATCAGATTGATCTTTGATTTGATCAAAATCTTCTTTGCCGATTCTTCCATCCACAAGTTTGTGTACTGCATCTGCACTCGCTGTGTCACGTGTGATTTCTGTTTCAAGGGCGGTCTTAGTGTAAGAACTTTGCAGAATATATGTGTACGACGCTATTACAAAAATCATCAAAAGCCCCGCAATCACAAAGATACTGCCTGTATTCTTCAGCCTAAGGAGTTTTTTCAAATTAATTCCTTCTTTTGTTTTCTTCATGCTGCTCATTCACATCCTCTAAATCCTAATTTATCAATTTTATCATAGCACATTTTCATGCAGTTTTTAATTCCAAAACTTCCAATTAAAGCCATCGGCTTAACGTAACGTATCACTTCGTTTTATGAAATTGGTACAAGCATCAGTTTCTGTTTCCGGATACAGAATACCACTCTCTCTTCCAAGTTTAAAACAGCGCATCATCCATATCATGTTTCGTGCAAGATTCCGCATGGTCTGCATACCTTCTTCATCCTGAGAAGCTTCTTCTCCGTAAAGACCATGTACCATGTTCCAATAGGTAGAACCGGCGACTGGCATCTGTGCAATCCCAAAATATTTATTGATCCCATCAAGAGCTGCCGTGGTTCCTCCTCTTCTTGCTACTGCAACAGCAGCACCCGGTTTAAATTTGAAGGCGTCATAACCTCCGGCACTGTAAAAAACTCTGTCCAAAAAATCATAAATACGTCCGCTTGGATGTGCGAAATATACTGGTGTTGCAAATACAAAGCCATCTGCTGTTTTGGCCTTTTCAACAAATTCATTCACACCATCATCTTTAATCACGCATTTTCCTGTTTTTTGACAGACATTACATTGAAGACAATCCGCTATCGGCTTTCCTCCAAGCTGAACAACCTCTGTCTCTACTTCTTCTGAATGAAATACCTTTATCATTTCTTCCAAAGCTGTCATTGTTGTTCCATGCAGATGACTGCTTCCGTTAACAAGCATTACTTTCATTGAATTTAACCTCCGTTGATTTTTCTATCAGTTTTGGCAAAGCACCACGTCCATAGGATATAATCCTGTTATACCGCATGGACATAAGCGTACGTCTTGCTGTTTTTTTGATACAGTTCCAGATTTTTTACGCTTATCTGTTTACTCATTTTCTTCCAAATCTTCCCATGGTTTCATCCCCATTTCTTCCCAGGTGACACCATATGGTGTACCTCCGGAAGTGTAACCTGCAATAAAGAAAAATCTGAATACATACTGTATGTTTTATCAGCTATTACACTTTTCTGTTTTTGTTTTAAATCCTTATAGTTTTTATCCGCCCTCTGCATATTTGTCCTCATTCAGTATTCTTTCTCGATTTCTTCTGTTATCCCAAACATATTTTTAAAGTCATCTAAATCCTTGGGAGACTTGATCAGCATGATTTCTTCCAGTTTTCCAGTCTGCATATCTTTGAATCCTGCCACCTGCTCACCTGTGCAAATACTTGCACGAATTACTGGTTTCATACATTCTCTATCATAAGATTTTTTAACATTTTTCTTTTTGAACAATCCCATACTATCGCCTTCTTTCTGCTGTGCCATATCTGTACCGCCTTTACAGTTCTTATTCATCGTAATGATTATATCCACCAAACAATCCTGGCTCACTATGTCCCTGCTTATTCCCCTTATTATCATAATGCTTCATGCTGCCAAAGAATCCAGGACGGCTCTCGCCTACTTTGTGACCATTATTATCGTAGTGATTCATGCCTCCCAAAAAAGACGGAGAACTATGTCCGATTTTATTACCATTAGCATCATAATCATTCATACTGCCAAAAAATCCCGGTCGACTCTCACCTACCTTCTTTCCATTTGCATCATAATGGTTGATGCAACCAAATAATCCTGATTTGCTATATCCTTTTTTACTCATATCATTCTCCTCCTGATTCTTTATTCTTATATCTCAGAATAACACTCTTTTCTCTTTTTGAAATCGCATAACAGGCGACATTCACTCATTTGCCTATGGGTTACTGTTCACTCCGTTCCCAGCAACACGCTTCGCGATGCACAGAATTTATGCTAATCGCATAAATTCGCGCAGTATGTCTCGGGTTTTCTGTGACCTTCGCTCACAAAAAACACCTCGCGGGATATTACCAGTGAACAGTAACGCCTATGGACATTATACCATCAATTACTTGTTGTTAGCTTACAAATCAAGTATAATAAAATATATTATGAAATAACTGCGCAGCATGTGGCCTGGAAGACAGGTAATCCTCATGCCTAGCGATATACGAGGGAGGAATTCTCATGGGTAAACAATCCACCAGGGAAAACAAAACTATTTACCAGCTTTGCCGAGAAGCGGCAGGACTTACAAGAGCAGAGGCCAGTGAAAAAATGACTGCTGTCTCTGATTCAAAAATTGAAAAATTCGAATATGAAACACAAGAACCAACGCCTTATGATATCCTCCAGATGGCAGATGCCTATAAAAGACCAGATCTTTGCAATTATTACTGCTCTCACAAATGCGAAATAGGTCAACGTTATGTTCCTGAAATAGAAGTGACTAATTTATCAAATATCATTTTGGAGACAATTGCCAGCTTAAATGAAATCAATCCTCTTACCGGCCGCCTAATCCAAATTGCACGTGACGGTAAAATCAGCGATGATGAAATGAAGGATTTTGCTTATATCAGTAAAAAACTTGATGAAATTTCTTTAGCTATAGACTCTTTGAATCTTTGGGTAGATAAAACAGCCGGGAAGCAGGCGCTCAATCTTGAACTCTTAAATGCCGAAAAAGCAAAACTAAAATAATCCATACTGCACGAAAGGCAATGGACCATTTCTGATTCATTGCCTTTACCTTACATACGCTGTAATTGACTGACTATGCTTTCGGTTCTTCGAATTGCTTCTTCTACCTGTCTTTTTGCATTATTGATCCGATCCTGGACCACCCAGTCCACAACAAATCCATCAAAAAAATAATCCGCAAATGAAAGAAAATCTCCAGTATTGATATTTAAGTTACATGCCATATTTACATCATTTAATTCTCTGCTGAAACTACGTAGATCATACTTTGCCTGTTCCATATTCCGTTTCGCCTGATCCATTTTGGAATGTTTTAGCATTGTAGTAAAAAATCCACCGCCAAACATATCTACCAGACCCCAGTTCTTTGCACTGTTCAGATTTTCTTTTGCCGTACGAAGACTACTCAGTGCTCTTCGGCCGGCTTCAATAGCTTCTCTCTTTTCTTTCTCAATATCATACCCCATTCGTCTTCTCCTCCTGATCCATTATGAATGTGAGGTTGCCAGTGCTATAATGCCACCGACAATCAACAATGGAAAAGCAATATACATCAGTCCACCCAAAACCATACCGATCAATATCACCGGGAAGAAAATAACTGTGCAAAGTAATTTCATAATTCCCCAGGATGCTCTTAACCCGAAAACAAAAAATTTTCCTACAAACCAGATCATACAAATTGTAAACAATAATGATAACATTTTTTACCCCTCCTGAAACTTATTCTAATAAATGCCTTTTTTTGGTTCTTTTTCTGCTAAATATTCAGATGTGTTCTTCATTCCAAACTTATTACTGAATTCCGGATTTTTCTCCATTTTTTCTATTATTCGAATCAATCGAATTCTCTGTGCTGCTTCCATCTGATCACCTCGTTTATATTCTTCTTTACTGTTGACATTGTCAGTATAGCAAAATATTTTTTCATAATAAACACCCATTATGAAGAATTGAACCTTTATATTTCTCGAATTTCAAGAATTCTATTTTAATAATTCTCTGCCAAAGTTGTTTTTTATTATAGAAAAATGATATATTAAAATCTGGGCTTCCTATTTACCCTGTTAACCGCATCATCCAGGAAACTGGCAAAACCTTCGGTGATAAAGCTCATATTATTTATGAGTTTGTCTGTGCAAAACTGTAATATCTTTCTCCAAGGAAAACCAGGCTCTTCTTTTCTATAATACCAGGTTACCGAATATGGGGGCTTCCGCGGAGAGAATACGATTTACTATTTTAAGAATCAAAGAAAGTCTGCCAGCGTAATACCAACAGACTCTCAACTTCATTAATTTTCGTATCCAAAGACACCTCAGATTTCTCTGCTGTACCTTAATTATCTTGTAATCATTTTGTATCTTCATCTGAAAGAGGTGAATTCCAAAATTCCATACTCCCACTTCTACCATTACTCTTATGACAATCTGGGCAGACATCTTCTTCATCAAATGAATCATCGTTTCACACATTTTTCGACAGCAAAAATTAAAATATCCATATCAATTGGCTTCGCCACATGATCATCCATTCCGGCATTCAAGGCAGCCTGTACATCCTCTGCAAATGCATTTGCTGTCATTGCAATAATAGGAACCTCCCTACTTTTTTCAATATACTTTGTTATTGTCAACAGATTTCCCTGTATCTTATCTTCAAGCTCAATCTCCGGATATATTTTACAATATCCTTTTCAGCCCTTCTCATGCTTCTCGAAATATTCCCTCAGAACCGCCAGACTCTCCTCTCGTAATACACCGGATGTCACCTGCGGTTTCCAGAAAGAATTTTTAAACACCATGCCGGAACAGTTACACCCGGCATTGCCAAGGATATGTTCCAAGTCCGTATTGCTCGCACCATAGACCAGTCTTCCCAATTTTACCCAGACCATTGCGCCACTGCACATGAAACATGGTTCGCAGCTGGAATAAAGCGTATATTCGTGCAGATCCGTAATGCCTGTCTGTGCGCAGAATTCCCGGATCAGTCCCGCTTCTCCATGAAAGGTCGGATCATGTTTTGTATAGATCTGATTTTCATTACAGAACACAGCCTTTCCGTCTTTTACCAGCACTGCTCCAAAGGGTTCATTCCCATGCTCCACTGCCAGTTTGGAGAGTTCAATCGCTTTTTTCATAAATACTTCATCCTGCATCGTATTACCCATCTGTACCCTGCATCAGATTCATCGTATGCGGTGAATTTACATTTCCGATCATTACACCAATCGTATACCTTTTCTCCATACGTATGCTCCCTTTCCACAAGTCTTTGTTTTCGTTTTATTTTACAATATTTTTTGCCATCATTCAATATATTTTAGTTGTTTTTACCAAATTATTTAAATATCTGCAACCCCTTTCCCGTTTACAGGATTCTACGCCTCATGCGGAGCACTATATATCACAGGTACATTACGAAGTAATTTCCTGCGACATACAAAAATTACCGCCAGGTCTATTTCAATCCGCGGTAATTTTCATTTTCTGTTATTCAGATTTCATGATCAGTAGATTGTCACTGCCATAATTATATATACAAGAATAGATACCAGACAGTACATGGAGTTTGTTGTGGAAACATAAGCGCTTCCTTCTTCATCTTTCATAAAAGTCTGCATACTGAATGTGGCCGGTGCTGACATATAACTGATAATTGCAAGATTGACAAGCCGATCATCACCTACCAGATAATGTACAGCAACAAGAACTCCTGCGATCATCACTGCCTGAAGCAATACACGTAAGATGATCGTGGCAATGCATGGCTTTAATAATTTCGCATTCAGTTCCATGCTGTATCCCACTACCAGTAAAATAATGGCAGTCACAGATGTGGTGAGAATATTTTCCACACTCTGGTACACGCCTCCGAAAGGACTGTCTAAAACTGCAAGGATCACCTTCGATAATCCTGCAATAATTCCCAGGATACTTGCAATAAATGCCGGAGTCTTTAATGCACTGAAAAACAGTTTTTTCACATCAATCTTCTCACCGTTTTCCACCTGTCCCAGCATTCCCATATATACACTGAATCCAAACAGCAGTCCGGCAATATCCAGAACTGCAATACGGGAAAGATTTTCACTGCCACAGAGGCTTGTATATAACGGATAGGCCATAAGTCCCCCTTCATATACGCTTACCATAAACGGTAGATATTTCTGATAGGTTCCTTTCAGAAATGGCTTCAGCAAAAAGCCCAGACCAAAGGATACTACCAGCATTACAAACATGATCAAAATCAGGATTCCGGTTTCTTTATTATATTCCGCTGTTGCCAGAGCATGAAAAATAGCAACCGGAAGCATAACATTCGTTACAAGCACCTTCATGTTATTGATTCCGTCTCTGGTCAGAATCTTCCATTTTCTGCACAGCATACCGACCACGATCATAACCAGTACAGGCAGAACAATTTCTAATACATTCACTTTTTTACTCCTCCTAATATATAACTCAGCTTTGTTTATTGTAACTCAAAAAAACATTTTTCGCCACCTATACTTTCTGTTGTATTTTCACTTTTTTGCAGTTATAATTTTATGTGAATTTACGAAAAAAAAGGAGAACTCAAATGAATACTTTCAGCATTCTGACTGCTCAGATCGGAATGTTCGTGATCTACATGCTTGCAGGCGTGATCCTGATCCGCACACGGGTTATGAACAGAGAAAATCTTGAAGTCATTTCAAAATTTGTAATAAAACTGGCGCTTCCTGTAATGATTTTTATCAATACTGTAAACGGAGTGGAACGTAAAACTCTTTTTCATTCACTGAGCATTTTTCTGATTGCGGGAATTATGTATATATGTCTGTTTTTACTCAGCTACATATCTGGTATTTTTTTTCATCTGCATGGTAACCACAGGCAGCTTTACAGTGCCATGAGCGTATTCGGAAATGTGGGATTTATGGGTATTCCCATAGTAACCAGTATTTATCCGGAAAACGGTATGCTCTACATCTGTGTATTTACCATTATTGATCAGCTCATGCTGTGGACAGCAGGTGTACGCCTTACTTCAGGTACAGACAGTCAAAAAAACCGTTTTGATTTCCGGAAGCTGATCAATCCTGTTACTGTTTCCATCTTTCTTGCTGTGATCTGTGTGCTGACAGGAATCCGGCTTCCTGAAGTTCTGAACAATTCCCTTCAGAAAATCGGCCAGACCGCCACACCTCTCGCAATGATCTATCTTGGCGGTGTTTTCGCCTGTATCGATGTACTGAAAAATATCCGGAGACTGGATTATTATGGAATTGTCATCCTAAAAATGCTTTTGTTTCCGCTTTTCTTCTATGTATTACTTGGATATCTTCCGGTTTCTTCAGAAATCCGCACTACCATGGCTCTGACTTCTGCAATGCCAGTTATGTCCTCTGTGGTAATGATGGCAAATGCCTACGGATCAGATGGCGATTATGCAATGGGTGGAATTCTTGTTACAACTATCTGTTCTGTTTTTACACTTCCATTTATTTACTGGATTTTTCATTTTATCGGATGATTTAAATATAATACTTTTTTATAAATATTTATAAATTTCATTTATAAAAAAGTGTGGTATACCAACTCTACGACAGCGCTTTCCGCATTCTGGATATCCGCAACAATCTTCTGGAGAATTTCACCGGTTCCAGAAAGCAGATCATTGATCTGGCAGCCTCCACCATTCCTTCTTCTTATCTCCTTCCTGAACTTCTCGCAGGTTTTGGCAGAATGTATCCTGATGTATATTTCCATTCCTGGCAGACAGACAGTTCCGGCGCTATTAACCGTGTACTGGATGGGACCGTAGATCTGGCTTTGACAGGACAGAATACAGGAGACGACAGCTGTGTATTTATTCCCTTCTGTCAGGATAATATGGTGATTGCTACCCCTGTGAATGATCATTATTTAAACTTAAAACAAAAAGAACAACCTGTTGTTTTTCAGGACTCTATCAAGGATCCTGTTATCATCAGGGAAAAAGGCTCCGGAACCAAAAAGGAAATGGATATTTTTCTGGAAAATGCCGGTATTGAACCTTCCAGTCTGAATGTAGTAGCCCGCATGAATGACCTCGAATCAATCAAAAAATCTATTGTAAACGGGCTTGGATTTTCCATTCTTTCTGCCAGATCTGTCGTTGACCTGCAAAAAACAAAGCAGATTCTTCTGTTTCCATTAGAAGAATCTGCTCACAAACGCAGTTTTTATATTGTTTACAGTAAAAATAGAATTCTGAAATCCCATGTACGCCAGTTCATTCACTATGTAAAAGAATACTATCAGACAGTCTGATTAATATTCTGATATTTTTTTGGCATCCAATTTCCCTTCCATGCATAGATAAGCATGAGTACCATTCCTACAGCCCATGAAACAGGATACAGTACATATATAATATCAATGCTGGTGAAATGTGGAACCACAAACTGAATCCACAGAATACGGAACAGGCATAATGCAAGCAGCATCACTACCATGGGAGGTACCGTCTTTCCTGTTCCGCGAATGGTTCCTGCCAGGGAATGCATAATTCCCAGAAGGAAATAGAACGGGCAGAAATATTTCATTGCCTGTGCCCCATAATAGATTACTTCTTTATCACTGCTGAAAATCCCTATGATCGGTCTGGAAAAGGTCAGCAGGAGAATTCCTGTCACGATCGTATAAAGCACGCTCATTCCAAGAGTTACTCTCAATCCTTTCCTGATTCTGTCTGTTTTTCCCGCACCATAGTTCTGACCGGTAAAAGTCGTTGCTGCCATACTAAAACTCATTACCGGCAGAATGTTAAACCCATCTACTTTCAGGTATGCACCAAAACCCGCCATTGCACTGGCTCCGAATCCATTGACACCAGATTGTACCAGTACATTTGAAAAGGAGATTACCGTGTTTTGAATTGCAGTCGGCAGACCTACCTGGATAATCCGTCCTGCCATTGTTCTATCAATGGAAAGTTTCTTCGGATTTATGCGGTAAATATCCGGAACTCTCATCAAAAACCATAATGCAAAAATGCAGGAAAGTACCTGGCTGATATCTGTTGCAATTGCAGCACCCTCGACTCCCATGTGCATTCCGCCGATAAGCCATAAATCCAGAAAAATATTGGAAAACGAAGCTACTGCCAGATACATCAGCGAACGTCTGGAGTTACCTACTGCATTCAGGATCCCCGCTGCCATATTATAGATGACATTAAAAACCAGTCCATAAGAATAAATTCTCAAATACAGAACTGACTGATTCATTACTTCTTCCGGAGTTCTCATCCACCTGAGAATTGCAGGTGAAAATACAATTCCAGCGATAGTAAGAACAATTCCCAGAATAAGCGCAAGCATCAAGGCTGTATGTGCAGAACGCTGAACGCCATTCTCATCTCCTGCTCCATAAAACTGGGATACAATAACTCCCGCACCTGCAGATGCCCCCATACTGAATGCAATCAGCAGACAAATCAGCGACGTACTGGAACCAACTGCAGCCAGTGCATTGCTGCCCACAAAATTTCCTACAATAATTGAGTCCACTGTATTGTACATCTGTTGGAGCAGATTTCCCAGTATCAATGGAATAGAAAACAGAAGGATCTGTCTCCAGATGGTCCCTTCTGTCATGGTACTGATCGATTTTAACTTCACACTCTTACTCTTTTCATATGCTGCCACTCTCATTCCCCCATTCATATATTATTGCTGTTCACAACGCGTCCGGCAACACCCTTCGGCATTCCTATTATAAAATATTTTATATAAAAATCAAGCCGCCACTATTTATAGCATTGCATTTCCTGTCAGTTTACTGTACAATACTTTTATATTGTAAAGTACGAAACAGGAGGTAATTTATTATGGCTTTTGATATCACACCTTATGTAGATATGTCCCCAAAGAAAGTTCGTGAACTGATCCGCAAAGGAGTTATTGATTTCCCCACTGCAGGAATGTGCCGTGGCTATGCACAGGCAAATATGGATGCCGGCATCAGTAGTATGACTGCCAGCATCAGCATTGTCAGGAATGAAATTCTTTTTCTTTTCATGTAATTAAAGCCCCCTTTTATCGTGCGTTTTCCAATTCTCTCTCAATCCATGTCATGATCACATCGACAAGATACTCCTGCTGCACCTGACTCAATTCCCGGCCGGGTTGTATCTTGTGCCATTTGCGGATGCATTCCCGGCAGCAGGTCGCAGTTGCATGCTGTGCGATGAATACCGGATGTCCGCGCATGGGTGTTTGCTTCCCATCATTGGGGATATATGCAGGAGCTTCCCGTTTTGTAATGAAATCCTCTGCGTGTTTCCGGATCGTATCCAGTCCTTTTTCATGAATATAATCAATATCCTTCTGCTTAAGATGAAATCTGCTCCGAAATCTGGAGTTTTCAAGTCTCTCGAACAGTTGCTTGTACCATTCATCCTTTGTCATTAAAACTCACCACTTTCTATGAAAACAGACTCTGCTGTTCATATTCCGTCTGTCGATTAAGCTGAGTCGGTGTCTGGTACAGAAGTACAGGCATTTTGTTATTATCAAACCAGTCTGTAATTTGTTCCCTTTCCAAGATCAAAGGCATACGATCATGGATTTTTTTCATGGAATCATTCGCTGTGGTAGTCAGGATCACAAATCTTCGTTCATTCTCAAACCAGTCACAGAACCCTGCCATGTACAGCACAGAGGAATCAGGTCTGGTAAAGGAACTCTTTTCTTTCAGGGAATTCCATTCGTAGAACCCGCCTGCCGGAATCAACAGCCGGTGATATAAGATTCCGTTCTGAAAGGAAGGTTTATCCATGACGGTTTCCACCCTTGCATTGATGACCGGATTTTTGCCTTTTGACAGGGGATATCCCCATCTGCACATACCCAGTTCCAGTCCATGTTCTGACTGTCCAATGACCGGTGCGACATCGGTCGGACGGATATCTCCTTGTGTCAGCCGGATCCTCCCATCTATGTTCTGTACCACTCTGGAAATCTCCTCCATCATATCGAGATCTATATAATATCTGCTGCACATATTCTCTCCTATTTTAGAATCTTTCTTATCTGCATATCCTTAGCTTCCGGATAAAGCCGCTTCATATAATCAACAATTTTTCCCCAGGATGTCCGCGGATCTTCCTTATAACAGGAAGTAACATGGTCATATCCATAAATGTGTTCCGGAGAAGAATACACAGCCACATCCCAGCCGTACTCCACGCCTTTTTGATTGATCCTTTTCCGAAAGTCGCAGTTACACAGATATGTCTGCATCATAAGGCTGGTAATGGCTCCGTCAAATCCCTTTTCGCCATCTTTTCCAAATCCAGCCAATTTTTTCAATTCGTAGGAGTAGATTTCTGCATCATTTTCCATAAAATGATCCATAATATTCTTATGTTTAATCGGTACTTTTTCATCCTCAAACAGAGCATCAAAATCATAGCCGTCCCTGCGGTAGTTGGCAAATACCGGCAGCCATTTTTTGGAAATAAACCCGGCTTTTTTGGCAAAGAATTTTCCGTAAAGAACATCATGTCTTTTGGCAATGGCAATCCTCCATCTCCACGGATCCCTCACCGGATCATCAGACCACCAATATTCTGCCACTGTCCGTTCCTCCAGAGAAAACCCCGGAATTTCGTTCTTAAAAAGAGGAAGAAAACCAACCCGGTTGATATATTCGACTGCTTCATCCACATCGTGGATGCATTTCGGATCATCCCATGTTACTCCATGAATGATCCATTCCCCTGCTTCGTTTCCCATGACTTTCGCCTTTCTGTATTTTGCTGTCTTAAATATACCACACATTGACAAGGCAAGACAAAGATATATATTTTTATCGAAAAAATTGATGACATTTTTGTTACTGTTCATACACAATGTCATTAACTTAAGCAATTTGCCAATACTGCATTGATGAAAATATCAGCAGAAGGATTTAATTATGATAAAAAAGGGAATATTGAGAGATTAAGATGCAATGTCTTGCTGAAATTCGGGTATAACAAAAAGACAAAATCAATATTTAATATTGAAATTTGTCTAAAGATGAAATATAGTAATATACCACCTTCTGCAATAACTGGTTTATCCACCATTTTTGTGTTAATATAAAAGTAATAAAATACATTTAAGGACAAGAAGGGTGTAAATATTATGGATATTTCAGATTTTGTTAAGAAAGCAAAAGAATATAATGTTCTTGGAATCAAAATTTCAAAAGATAATGAACTTGCAGCAGAGTGGTACAGCGAACCGGAATGCAGAAGGAATATTTATTCTGCAACAAAGAGTTTCACATCCTGTGCAGTTGGCTTTGCTGTTCAGGAAGGGCTGATCGATCTTAATGAAAAACTAACAGAAGCATTTTCAGGTGACTTGCCGGAGTGTATAGATGAGAACCTGAAAGAAGCAACTGTTCGTGATCTTCTTACCATGTGCCTTGGACAGGAGAAGGGCAGTCTGATGGGAGAACAACGACCATTCTATGAAGAAGATAACTGGGTAAAAATGTCTCTGGCTATTCCCTTTAAGTATAAGCCGGGTACGCATTTTGTGTATAATAACGTTGGTCCCTATCTGGCAGGCATTCTTGTACAGAGACGCTCCGGCTGCGATCTTGTTTCTTACCTTACACCCAGGCTTTTTTCCAAACTTGGAATAAAACGTCCTACATGGGAAACTGATCCACTTGGAAACAGTTTTGGAGCCGGCGGATTATTTCTGACCCTTTCTGAACTTCACAAATTTGGACTGTTTTATCTTAACAAAGGCAAGTGGAATGGAAAACAGATACTGTCTGAGAAATGGATAGAAGAAAGTACAAAGGCAGCTGATGTTGGATACTATGGTTATCTTTTCTGGCGTGGTGAATATAATTCTTTCCGGGCGGACGGAAAATACTCCCAGATATCTATGATCCTTCCGAAAAAAAACGCAGTCGTTTCGTTTGTTTCAGAATGTCGCAGGGGAGACGAACTTCTGAAGACAGTTTATGAGCTTGTCTGCGCAAAATTATAATATCTTTTCTCCGCGGAAAAACAATCTTCTCTTTCTATAATGCTGAGTTAGTGGATATGGGAGTTTCCGCGGAGAGAATCCAATTTCCTGTTTTAAGGCAATCGCCGATTATTTGAGAAAATAATACTACAATCAGAACCCGATTCTGATTTGGCGAGAGTATGAAACTTTTTCTGTAAAATAATGTTTATAAGGTTCTTCTATGATACAATAAATATCATTAGGAGGGCCT